>NZ_JAHLRC010000109.1:0-11981 GCF_018919545.1 Citrobacter sp. S46_ASV_140 | reverse complement strand
TTGATAGGCCGATCCCGGACCACTGCGGCGGGAAGTGAATCGATATTGTTTATGTATGAGTTACGTTATTTTCTTACGTGAATGCGATTACACTCACAAGTTTCCCGCCAAAAACACTCTCTATTAACGTTTTAAGAACATTTTCCACAACAAAAAAGGGTTTCCTGCCATAATATCCGCCTCTTTGTGACAGGAGTCGCAGCGCATTCGGTTATCCGTGATTTTCCCGGATGCGTAAATCTATGAGCCTTGTCGCGGTTAGCAATCCCTAAAAAACCTTACTATTCCAGGTAATACATATTGGCTAAGGAGCAGTGAAATGCGTGTGAACAACAGTTTAACCCCGCAAGATCTCAAGGCTTATGGTATCAATGACGTTCAGGATATCGTTTACAATCCAGACTACGACACGCTTTTCCAGGAGGAACTTGATCCAAACCTGGAAGGTTATGAGCGTGGCGTGTTAACAAACCTGGGCGCCGTTGCCGTTGATACCGGTATCTTTACCGGACGTTCGCCAAAGGATAAGTATATTGTCCGTGACGACACCACGCGCGACACGCTCTGGTGGTCCGACAAAGGTAAAGGTAAGAACGACAACAAACCGCTCTCCCCGGAAACCTGGCAGCATCTGAAAGGATTAGTCACCCAGCAGCTTTCCGGTAAGCGTCTGTTTATCATTGATGCATTCTGCGGCGCTAACGCCGATACCCGCCTTTCCGTACGCTTCATTACCGAAGTAGCCTGGCAGGCGCATTTTGTTAAAAACATGTTCATCCGCCCAAGCGACGAAGAGCTGGTTGATTTCAAACCTGATTTCATCGTGATGAACGGCGCTAAATGCACTAACCCGCAGTGGAAAGAGCAGGGTCTGAACTCCGAAAACTTCGTGGCTTTCAACCTGACTGAGCGTATCCAGTTGATTGGTGGCACCTGGTACGGCGGCGAAATGAAGAAAGGTATGTTCTCCGTAATGAACTACCTGCTGCCGCTGAAAGGCATTGCCTCCATGCACTGCTCGGCAAACGTCGGGGAAAAAGGTGATGTGGCAGTCTTCTTTGGCCTGTCCGGTACGGGTAAAACAACGCTGTCCACCGATCCGAAACGCCGCCTGATTGGCGATGACGAACACGGCTGGGATGACGACGGCGTGTTTAACTTTGAAGGCGGTTGCTACGCGAAGACCATCAAACTGTCTAAAGATGCCGAGCCGGAAATCTACAACGCAATCCGTCGTGACGCGCTGCTGGAAAACGTCACCGTGCGCGCAGATGGTTCCATCGACTTCGACGACGGTTCCAAAACCGAAAACACCCGCGTGTCCTACCCGATTTATCACATCGATAACATCGTTAAGCCGGTGTCAAAAGCGGGTCACGCCACCAAAGTGATCTTCCTGACCGCCGATGCGTTTGGCGTGCTGCCGCCAGTCTCTCGTCTTACGGCAGACCAAACCCAGTACCACTTCCTGTCTGGCTTCACCGCCAAACTGGCCGGTACCGAACGTGGCGTCACCGAACCAACCCCAACCTTCTCAGCCTGCTTTGGCGCAGCATTCCTGTCACTGCACCCAACGCAGTACGCAGAAGTACTGGTGAAACGTATGCAGGCGGCAGGTGCGCAGGCATATCTGGTTAACACCGGCTGGAACGGTACCGGCAAGCGTATCTCTATCAAAGATACCCGCGCGATTATCGACGCTATCCTGAACGGTTCGCTGGATGACGCAGAAACGTTCCGTCTGCCGATGTTTGACCTGGCTATCCCAACCGAGCTGCCGGGCGTGGATACTCGCATTCTCGATCCGCGTAATACCTATGCTTCTCCGGAGCAGTGGCAGGAAAAAGCCAACGCACTGGCGAAACTGTTTATCGAGAACTTCGAGAAATACACCGATACCCCTGCGGGTGAAGCGCTGGTTAGCGCCGGACCGAAGCTGTAACGAAGAGTGCCGGATGGCGGTTTCGCCTTATCCGGCCTACAGCAACAAAAAGGGAGGCATTTCGCCTCCCTTTCTTATGCGTCTTTCGTGGTGCCCTGCGCGCGAGTGAAGGGAACCGGAAGCCAGGCGCGGATCGACAACCCTCCTCGTTCACTGGTGCCAATTTCCAGCATACCGTTATGGTTATCGATAATACGCTGCACAATCGCCAGACCCAGGCCCGTGCCGCTGGTACTACGCGCGCTGTCGCCGCGGACAAACGGCTGGAACAGGTGTTTACGCTGCTCCGGCTTGATGCCCGGACCATCATCTTCTACCTGGAACCAGGCGCGATGCGTCTCCGTACCGCTGCTGACCTTAATCCAGCCGTTGCCGTAACGGGCGGCGTTAACCACCATATTGGCAACCGCACGCTTGATCGACAGCGGGTGCATTTTCACCTGAATGCTGCCCGGCAGCAGCGCAGTTTCGATTTCACGTTCATAGCCGCTTTCCGCTGCGACCACTTCGCCTAATACCGAGTTCAGATCCGCCATCTCCATCGGCATCTCCTGACCGGTACGCAGATAATCGATGAACTGCTCGATAATGGCATTGCACTCTTCGATATCCTTATTGATGGACTCCGCGAGATAACCATCCTCTTCGCCCATCATTTCGGTCGCCAGACGAATACGCGTCAGCGGAGTACGTAAATCGTGGCTCACGCCCGCCATTAACAGCGTACGGTCATCTGCCAGTTGCTTCACACCCGCAGCCATATGGTTAAAGGCTCGGGTAACGGAGCGCACCTCTGAAGCACCATACTCACGCAGCGGCGGCGGAATGATACCTTTCCCCACCTGCAGCGCCGCATGTTCAAGATCCACCAGCGGTCGGTTCTGGATACGGATAAACAGCCACGCGCCACCGATAGCCAACAGCATAATCGCCAGCGTGTAGCGGAACAGCGGTGAGAAATCGCCCTGATGGATCTCCGTCAGCGGCACGCGTACCCAGATATTGGGCGACAGCCAGGTTTTCAGCCATACGACCGGCGAGCTTTTGTTCACCTCAACACGGACTTCCGTCGGACCGCCCAGCTGCTGCGCCATCTGATGGCTTAAGAATTCATAGTGTTGCGCCCAACGCAGTCCCGCTTCTTCAGCGGCCTCGTTGGAATAGAGGGAAATACCCAGCTCACGATAAATTTCCCGGCGGAATGCGGGCGGCACCACCAGTTGCGTACCGTCCTCCAACTGCAGTTTATCGGTCATCAGCATACGAACTTCGTAGGCCAGGACCTTATTAAACTGCTGGAGGCTCGGCAGTATCGCGAAGTTCAGCACTACCAGGTAAGTCGTCACCAGGCTGGCAAACAGCAAGGTGACGATGAGCAATAACGTGCGGGCAAACGAACTTCGTGGCGAGAAGCGCATTCGCCTCATGCTTTAGAACCGTCCGGAACAAAGACGTAGCCGAGACCCCACACGGTCTGAATGTAGCGCGGATGCGCCGGGTCCTCTTCCACCATACGGCGCAGACGAGAAATCTGGACGTCGATAGAACGCTCCATCGCCGAATATTCACGACCACGGGCCAGGTTCATCAGCTTGTCGCGGGACAGCGGCTCGCGCGGGTGGCTTACCAGCGCTTTCAGTACCGCAAATTCCCCACTGGTGAGCGGCATTGGCTCATCTTCACGGAACATTTCACGCGTACCGAGGTTCAGTTTAAACTTACCAAAAGCAATGACCGCTTCTTCCTGAGAAGGCGCGCCCGGCAGTTCGTTCGCCTGACGACGCAGTACAGCGCGAATACGCGCCAGCAGTTCTCGCGGGTTAAACGGTTTCGGAATGTAATCGTCAGCGCCAATTTCCAGCCCAACGATACGATCGACTTCTTCACCCTTCGCCGTGACCATAATGATCGGCATCGGGTTGCTTTGACTGCGCAGGCGACGGCAAATAGACAGGCCATCTTCTCCCGGCAGCATTAAATCCAGCACCATCAGGTGAAAGGACTCACGGGTCAGCAGACGATCCATCTGCTCAGCGTTAGCGACGCTTCGAACCTGGAAGCCCTGCTCGGTCAGATAACGCTCCAGAAGCGCACGCAAGCGCATGTCGTCATCGACCACCAGAATCTTATAGTTCTCTTGCATTGTTATTACTCCCAAAGGTTCGCAACAATTAAGTGTATATTCTTAAGAAAGCTAACGTGAGTCACCAGCGAATTCTGGTATGAATTCCAGGCTAAATTGTTACAAAGCATATTAAACAGCAGCTTAAGTATACAATGTTTCTCGCAATACATTATTTATTCTGTTGATATGCTCGCGTAATACTAATTGTGCGCATCATCACAGAGTCGAAGGTAAAACAATAAGATGAAAACGCCCCTGATAACCCGCGAAGGGTATGAAAAACTCAAACAAGAGCTGAATTACCTCTGGCGTGAAGAGCGCCCGGAAGTCACCAAAAAGGTTACCTGGGCCGCAAGTCTGGGTGACCGCAGCGAAAATGCCGACTACCAGTATAATAAAAAGCGTCTGCGTGAGATCGACCGCCGTGTCCGTTATTTGACCAAGTGCATGGAGAATTTGAAAATCGTCGATTACTCCCCGCAGCAAGAGGGCAAAGTCTTCTTTGGCGCGTGGGTCGAGATTGAAAATGACGATGGCGACATCCGTAAATTCCGTATTGTCGGCTACGATGAGATCTTCGGTCGTAAAGATTACATTTCTATCGACTCACCGATGGCGCGGGCGCTGCTGAAAAAAGAGGTCGGCGATCTCGCGATAGTCAACACCCCTGGTGGTGAAGCCAGCTGGTACGTGAACGAAATTAAATACGTTAAGTGAGACCGGAACAATCCGAAGCCCCGGTAGATGACTGGCATTTTTGCCAGTCAATCCGTATAACTATCCCCTGATTTTTTATCCTATAGACGAAGCTATCCATGATGAATGATTCTTTCTGCCGCATTATCGCAGGTGAAATTCAGGCTCGTGCTGAACAGGTAGAAGCTGCCGTTCGCCTGCTTGACGAAGGGAACACCGTGCCGTTTATCGCACGTTATCGTAAGGAAATCACCGGCGGTCTGGACGATACGCAACTGCGTAATCTGGAGACCCGTCTGGGATATCTGCGTGAACTGGAAGACCGCCGTCAGGCAATCCTGAAATCTATCGGCGAGCAAGGCAAACTGACCGACGATTTGGCGAACGCGATCAACGGCACGTTAAGTAAGACCGAACTCGAAGATCTCTATCTGCCGTACAAACCTAAGCGCCGCACCCGTGGGCAGATAGCCATTGAGGCCGGACTGGAGCCGCTGGCAGATCTGCTGTGGAACGAACCGTCCCATGACCCGGAAACCGAAGCCGCAAAATATCTCAACGCTGAAAACGGCGTGGCCGATACCAAAGCCGCCCTCGATGGCGCACGCTACATTCTGATGGAGCGCTTCGCCGAAGACGCTGCGCTGCTGGCAAAAGTGCGTGATTATTTGTGGAAAAACGCCCATCTGGTTGCCGCCGTGGTTAGTGGCAAAGAAGAGGAAGGCGCTAAGTTCCGCGATTACTTCGATCACCACGAACCTATTTCTACCGTTCCATCCCACCGTGCGCTGGCCATGTTCCGTGGTCGTAACGAAGGCGTGTTGCAGCTTTCACTAAATGCCGATCCGCAATTCGATGAGCCGCCAAAAGAGAGCCACGGCGAGCAGATTATCCAGGATCACCTGGGACTGCGCCTGAACAACGCCCCCGCTGACAGCTGGCGTAAAGGCGTTGTTAGCTGGACGTGGCGCATCAAAGTGCTGATGCACCTTGAAACTGAGCTGATGGGTACCGTGCGTGAACGTGCGGAAGATGAAGCGATCAACGTCTTTGCCCGTAACCTGCATGACCTACTGATGGCCGCCCCGGCCGGGCTGCGCGCCACAATGGGTCTCGATCCGGGTCTGCGTACCGGTGTAAAAGTGGCAGTGGTTGATGGTACCGGCAAGCTGGTCGCGACCGACACTATTTATCCGCATACCGGCCAGGCAGCCAAAGCCGCCGTTGCCGTGGCGGCGTTGTGTGAAAAATACAACGTTGAGCTGGTCGCGATTGGTAACGGTACGGCGTCGCGCGAAACCGAGCGTTTCTTCCTCGACGTCCAGAAGCAGTTCCCGAAAGTGACCGCGCAGAAAGTGATTGTCAGCGAAGCCGGGGCATCGGTTTACTCTGCTTCCGAGCTGGCGGCGCTGGAGTTCCCGGATCTCGATGTTTCGCTGCGTGGCGCGGTGTCTATCGCCCGTCGTTTGCAGGATCCGTTGGCGGAGCTGGTGAAAATCGATCCGAAATCTATCGGCGTGGGCCAGTATCAGCACGATGTAAGCCAGACGCAGCTGGCGCGCAAGCTGGATGCGGTGGTGGAAGACTGCGTGAACGCCGTCGGCGTCGATCTGAATACCGCTTCCGTGCCGCTGCTGACCCGCGTTGCTGGCCTGACGCGCATGATGGCGCAAAACATCGTCGCCTGGCGCGATGAGAACGGTCAGTTTCAGAACCGTCAGCAACTGCTTAAAGTTAGCCGCCTGGGGCCAAAAGCCTTTGAACAGTGCGCGGGCTTCCTGCGTATCAACCATGGCGATAACCCACTGGATGCATCTACCGTTCACCCGGAAGCTTATCCGATTGTGGAACGCATTCTGGCCACAACCGAGCAATCGCTGCGTGACCTGATGGGCAACAGCAACGAACTGCGCAATCTGAAAGCAGCCGATTTTACCGACGAACGCTTCGGGGTGCCGACCGTCACCGACATCATCAAAGAGCTGGAAAAACCGGGCCGCGACCCGCGTCCTGAATTTAAAACCGCGCAGTTTGCTGATGGCGTAGAAACCATGAACGATCTGCTGCCGGGAATGATTCTGGAAGGGGCAGTCACTAACGTCACGAACTTCGGCGCGTTTGTTGATATTGGCGTTCATCAGGATGGTCTGGTGCATATCTCTTCATTGTCGAATAAGTTCGTCGAAGATCCACACACCGTGGTGAAAGCGGGCGACATTGTGAAGGTGAAAGTGCTGGAAGTTGACCTGCAACGTAAGCGTATCGCACTGACCATGCGTCTGGACGAGCAGCCGGGTGAAACCAATGCGCGTCGCGGCGGCGGGAATAACGATCGCACTCAGATCAATCGCCCGGCGCCAAAAGCCGCGAAACCTCGTGGTCGTGACGCACAGCCTGCGGGCAACAGCGCCATGATGGATGCGCTGGCGGCGGCAATGGGTAAAAAACGCTAGTGTGACTTTTGTGCCGGATGGGGGGGTAACCTCCTTATCCGGCTAACTTGTCGCAATTAATTTGTAAGCCGGATAACACGCGTGAGCGTTGCCATCCGGCATATTTAGTCTATTTCCCGCTTTCTACCGCCATATATTTATCACTTCATTAACATGATGAAACCTTAATTAAACATTAAGATCCTCACTAATTATTTCCGTGAATCATTCGTTCTCAACCAGAATAAATATTGAGGAATATCAAAATTGGCGCAAATTATTATCCAATTGTACATTCCGTCACATTTATTCTATTGATGATAGAAACCATTCTCATTATCATTGATCTGTTGATTATTTACTCTTTCCTTACGTTGGCTAATCATCTGGCCTCATGCCGCCTTGCCGCCCCATGAGGTAATCATCCAGTTAGCGAGATATAAGTAGGTCCCTATGCAATTCACTCCTGACAGTGCGTGGAAAATTACCGGTTTTGCCCGTGAAATCAGCCCGGCTTATCGTCAGAAACTGTTGTCACTTGGCATGCTACCCGGCTCCTCTTTCAACGTGGTGCGCGTCGCCCCACTCGGCGATCCTATCCATATCGAAACGCGTCGCGTAAGTCTGGTATTGCGTAAGAAAGATCTGGCGTTATTAGAAGTGGAAGCGGTTTCCTGTTAATACAGTGAGTCTATAAAAATGAAAAAACTAACCATTGGTTTAATTGGCAATCCTAATTCCGGCAAGACAACTTTATTCAACCAGCTTACCGGCGCCCGCCAGCGTGTAGGCAACTGGGCTGGCGTTACCGTTGAGCGTAAAGAAGGTCATTTCGCAACGACGGACCACCAGGTCACGCTGGTTGATTTACCCGGCACCTATTCTCTGACGACAATCTCATCCCAGACCTCTCTCGATGAGCAGATCGCCTGTCACTATATTTTAAGCGGCGACGCGGATCTCTTGATCAACGTGGTCGATGCTTCAAACCTTGAACGCAACCTCTACCTGACGTTGCAACTGCTTGAGCTGGGCATCCCCTGCATCGTCGCGTTGAATATGCTGGATATTGCCGAGAAGCAGCAAATCCGTATTGATATCGATGCCCTCTCCGCTCGCCTTGGCTGCCCGGTGGTTCCGCTGGTATCCACCCGCGCCCGCGGCATTGAAGCGCTGAAGCTGGCGATCGATCGCTACAAAGAAAACGACACCGTCGAGCTGGTTCATTATGCCCAGCCGCTGCTGCAGGAAGCGGATTCCCTCGCCGATGCGATGGCCAAAGATATGCCGTTAAAACAGCGCCGCTGGCTAGGCCTACAGATGCTGGAAGGCGATATCTACAGCCGGGCCTACGCGGGTGATGCCGCGCAAAACCTTGATGCCGCCATTGCACGTCTGAGCGAGACAATGGACGATCCGGCACTGCATATCGCCGATGCGCGCTATCAGTGCATTGCCGCTATCTGCGATACCGTCAGCAACACCCTGACGGCAGAGCCGAGCCGCTTCACCACCGCAGTAGATAAAATCGTCCTCAACCGCTTCCTCGGGCTGCCGATTTTCCTGTTCGTGATGTACCTGATGTTCCTGCTCGCCATCAACATTGGCGGCGCGCTGCAACCGTTGTTTGACGTCGGCTCCGTAGCGCTCTTTATCCATGGTATTCAGTGGATTG
Organism: Citrobacter sp. S46_ASV_140; assembly: GCF_018919545.1. Classification (NCBI taxonomy): domain Bacteria; kingdom Pseudomonadati; phylum Pseudomonadota; class Gammaproteobacteria; order Enterobacterales; family Enterobacteriaceae; genus Citrobacter; species Citrobacter sp. S46_ASV_140. The sequence continues at coordinate 3,111 of NZ_JAHLRC010000109.1, read as the reverse complement.
GCTACACGCTGCACTTCCCGGACTGGCTCACTATCTTTTTGGCGCAAGGTCTTGGCGGCGGGATTAACACCGTGCTGCCACTGGTACCGCAAATCGGCATGATGTACCTGTTCCTCTCCTTCCTTGAAGACTCCGGTTACATGGCGCGCGCCGCGTTTGTAATGGACCGTCTGATGCAGGCGCTGGGACTGCCGGGCAAATCGTTTGTCCCGCTGATCGTCGGCTTTGGCTGTAACGTACCGTCAGTGATGGGCGCACGTACGCTGGACGCCCCGCGTGAACGTCTGATGACTATCATGATGGCACCGTTTATGTCCTGTGGCGCTCGCCTGGCGATTTTCGCCGTCTTTGCCGCAGCGTTCTTTGGTCAGAACGGTGCGCTGGCGGTCTTCTCACTGTACGTACTGGGTATCGTTATGGCGGTATTGACCGGTCTGATGCTCAAACACACCATCATGCGTGGCGAAGCAACGCCGTTCGTGATGGAGCTGCCGGTGTACCACGTGCCGCACATTAAGAGTCTGATTATTCAGACCTGGCAACGCCTGAAAGGCTTCGTTCTGCGTGCGGGTAAAGTCATCATCATCGTCAGCATTTTCCTCAGCGCGTTTAACAGTTTCTCGCTGAGCGGAAAAATCGTCGACAACATCAACGACTCTGCTCTGGCCTCCGTCAGCCGCGTAATCACGCCGATCTTCAAGCCGATTGGCGTTCACGAAGATAACTGGCAGGCAACCGTAGGTCTGTTCACCGGCGCGATGGCGAAAGAAGTGGTTGTCGGTACGCTGAACACGCTCTATACCGCAGAAAACATTCAGGAAGAAGAGTTCAACCCGGCAGATTTCCACCTCGGTGACGAGCTGCTCGGCGCGGTAGATGAGACCTGGCAAAGCCTGAAAGACACCTTCAGCCTGAGCGTACTGGCTAACCCTATTGAAGCCAGCAAGGGCGACGGTGAAATGGCTACGGGTGCAATGGGCGTGATGGGCGAAAAATTTGGCAGCGCTGCCGCCGCTTACAGCTACCTGATTTTCGTGCTGCTGTATGTGCCGTGTATTTCGGTAATGGGCGCTATTGCACGTGAATCCAGCCGTGGCTGGATGAGCTTCTCGATTCTGTGGGGCCTGAACATCGCCTACTCTCTGTCGACGCTGTTTTATCAGGCGGTCAGCTACAAAGAGCACCCGACCTACAGCCTGGTGTGCATTTTAGCTGTCATCCTGTTTAACATTGTGTTGCTGGGCCTGCTGCGTCGAGCTCGCAGTCGCGTGGATCTCGCACTGCTGGCGACCAACAGGACGGCAAGCTCCTGCTGTTCCAGCACCACTGGCGACTGCCACTAAGGTTATCGACAATGGCATCGCTTATTCAGGTTCGTGATTTATTGGCTTTGCGGGGACGCATGGAGGCAACTCAAATTAGCCACACGCTGCACACCCCGCAGCCCATGATTGACGCCATGCTGAATCAGTTAGAAAAGATGGGTAAAGCGGTGCGGATTCAGGAAGATGCCGACGGGTGTCTTTCCGGAAGCTGCAAGAGTTGTCCGGAAGGTAAAGCCTGCCTGCGCGAGTGGTGGGCTTTGCGCTAGTTCGATGCCGGATGGCGCTACGCATCCGGTCTAAAAATGACTGCAAACGTCCTGGCCGGATAAAGCGTTTATGTTGATATCCGGCTTTTTGCGTAATGGATTCCACAAAGATGTCTCTGTTTCAGCAAAGCTGATCTATCCTCCAGCCTGTCACGCATCGTGATCAACTCGTGAATGATTACTGGCGACCAGGGAAGTAGAGTCTCGTCATCTTGTTTCTCAGGTGACGGATCGCCATGAATACTGACACGACTGCTACGCCGCATGACGCGATTTTTAAAACGTTCTTAAACCACCCTGCTACCGCACGCGACTTTCTTCGGCTCCATCTTCCAGCCTCTTTGCAAAAACTGTGCGATCTGAAAACGCTACAACTGGAATCGGGCAGCTTTATTGAGGACGATTTGCGCGCGTACTATTCCGATGTGCTGTGGTCATTAAAAACCCGCGAAGGCGATGGCTATATTTACACCATCATTGAGCATCAGAGCACCGCCGATGCCCATATGGCATTTCGGCTGATGCGTTATGCCATTGCGGTCATGCATCGTCATTTGGCTGCAGGTCACAAGAAACTCCCGCTGGTGATACCCATGCTTTTTTATCATGGCGCGGCAAGCCCATACCCCTACTCACTCTGCTGGCTGGACGAATTTGACGACCCAAAGGCCGCCAGACAACTTTATACCTCAGCGTTTCCACTGATCGATATCACCGTGGTTCCCGATGACGAGATCATGCAGCATCGCCGGATGGCGCTGTTGGAACTCATCCAAAAACATATTCGTAAACGCGATTTGATGGGGCTGGTAGAAAAACTGGCCATCCTGCTTATTAAAGGACACGCTAATGACAGCCAGTTGAAAGCCTTGTTTAATTATCTAATGCAGGTCGGGGACACCGCACATTTTACCGAGTTTCTTCATGAGGTCGCCGAACGTTTACCCCAACATAAGGAAAAGTTGATGACTATCGCCGAAAGATTACGACAAGAAGGGCATCTTAATGGTCTTCAGGAAGGCCATATGAAAGGGTTACAAGAGGGGTTACAAACGGGCTTGCAACAAGGTAAACGAGAGGAAGCTTTACGTATTGCATCAACCCTGCAGGCTGATGGTATCGACCTGCTGACCATCTTCAGAATTACCGGCCTGACCGCTGAGGATCTGGCTACGCGTAGCCATTAATCTCAAGCCCGGTAAGCGTGGCTCTACCGGGCAACACAACAGATTTATAGGCGTTTTTTTAACGCCACCAGCGCTGCGCAGAACTCTGCAGGATGCGAGATAAACGGTGCATGCGCCGCTTTAGCAAATATCAACGACTCGCTATGCGGCCACAGGGCATCGAGCATTGGGACCACTTTGCGCGGAACCAGTCCATCGAGATAGCCGTACAACCGCAGAAAAGGCATGTCCACAGCGCACAGAGGCTCACGCAGATCGACCGTTTTCAGGATCTCCAGTCCGCCATTGAGCACCTCGACCTTCGGCATGGGTAACGCCAGCACTGTTTTCTTC
>NZ_JAHLRC010000108.1:0-12009 GCF_018919545.1 Citrobacter sp. S46_ASV_140 | reverse complement strand
TAGCCAGGCGTTGCCAGCTATACACGAAATCTTGCGCGGTAACAGGCGTGCCGTCAGACCATTTAGCGTCTTTACGCAGATGGAATGTCCACACCTTAAAGTCTTTATTTTCCCACTTTTCAGCCACGCCAGGCGATGGTTTGCCATCGACATCGCTGATTAATAAACCTTCAAACAGGTCACGGTTGATATTGGATTCAGGTACACCTTCGATTTTATGTGGATCGAGTGACTGAACTTCCGAACCGTTATTACGCACCAGAGTCTGCTTTTCAGCAAGCTGCACACCGGCTGGTACAACTGCCGCCGTAGCAACATTCCCAGCGATTAGCGCAGTTAGGATCCCCGCAGCTACTAAACTTTTTTTAGTGATGTTAGTCATTGTGTTTGTACTCCCTCATTATTATGGCTGGTTTTTTAACCAGACTGTTAATCCTGTCAGGATCCCTGTACGGCACCGGAGATTTTCTGCCGTCAGGTAGTTTCTTGTTTTACTGCTTGCTATCACCGACTTTATTTATTTCTGGCGATTCGTATGACCGCCTTGCGTCGATTGTCTACGTGCCTCCCCTGCCGGAAACACGTTATTACCCTGTTGAGAGAAACTAATTGAAAATGATTCTCATCAACGTGAATTCTTCTGCATAATACCTGGCCGGAAAGTATCAAATGCGTTTCTTAACCGCCAATACATTTTACAAATTTGTTAACCAATTCTCTTTTATTGGAAATAAATCTCACTAAAAAAGTCTTACGAATGAAAGATTGTGACAATAAAACGATAAAAATCAATATATTGCATCACACGCAGTGTTAACCTCCAGTCCTGTGTCAACACCACGCCAAAATGCACATAAATTTAACAATTGGTTATTAATTAGCACATTCATCTAAAAAAAACGCTGAAATAACTAATAACATTTCGATAATCCTTCAGCAAGCCCCAGAGTATGATGTTAATAAAATAACAGTGACGTCGGGATCCCTCTGGTGGCCTACTGAGCGTTATATCTATAAAATCAATGAATAAATTAATGAATGGCCATCAGAGTTTTTTATATTTCTATGCTGATTTTCAACTTTAGTGAGAAGTTTTACTAATAACGAAAGGAAACGGAGCCGAAAGAGGCTCCGTTGATGCCGAAGAGGAATATCAGGCAAGTAAACCGGGGAAAATGGACTTGATTCCAGTCACAATGAATTCGATCCCTAAGGCCATTAACAACAACCCCATAATACGCGTAATGACGTTGATACCGGTTTGGCCCAGCAGCCGTACCAGCCACGGTGCCATGCGGAACAGTCCCCAACAGCACAGGGCAAACAACGCAATCGCCACAAAAAAACCAAACAGGTTAATCGCACTGTGATAGCGCGTACCCCAAACAATAGTTGAGCTTATCGCCCCCGGCCCCGCCATTAACGGCAATGCCAGCGGCACTACGCCGATACTTTCGCGGATTGCTGTTTCTGATTTTTCCTGTTTGTTTTGCTTATCTTCGCCCAGTTTTCCGCTAATCATCGACATTGCGATAGTCACCACCAGAATGCCGCCGGCAATCCTGAACGAATCTATCGAGATACCGAAGAGCTGCAGAATACCGTCACCAAGGAACAGCGAGGTCCACAGGATGATGGCAACCGACAGGTTTGCCGTAAGGTTGGTTTTATTTCGCGCAGCAGCCGTTTGATAGCTGGTCATACTGATAAAGACTGGGATGATCCCGACCGGGTTAACCAATGCGAATAACCCAATGAAAAATTTAAAATAGACAGGAAAATCAAATAGCGTTTGGATCACGGTTAGCTCCGAAGCGTTAGCCGGATAAAATGAGTCATAAAAATTGATAAAATCCGCGCTGAAGATACGCCTTTTGTCAGCATACTTCACCTTCTATCTGTGTATATCTACGTAAATACACTTCCAATACTTGGTGTTATTAATATGTATTAAATATGCTAATGTTAATAGCATTCACCCCATCAATTCATTAACACTTACCGATAAACGCTAAAAGGGCCTGCTGAAAGGTGTCAGCTTTGCGAAATTTTGATCCAGATCACGCAATTACTACTCAGAAGTGAGTAATCTTGCTTACGCCACCTGGAGGTAGCGCGTTAGAATTAAGTGCCGCTAGCGTATAAGCTCTTTTAGTAAATCAAGGTAAAGTGGACGTTAATTAACCGTTTGATTTTCAAAACGTTACACAAATTTTCGTCGATCTGTCTATACTCTCGTATCGAGCAGATGATTTACTAAAAAAGTTTAACATTATCAGGAGAGCATTATGGCTGTTACTAATGTCGCTGAACTTAACGCACTTGTAGAGCGCGTAAAAAAAGCCCAGCGTGAATATGCCAGTTTCACTCAAGAACAGGTTGACAAAATCTTCCGTGCCGCCGCTCTGGCTGCCGCAGACGCTCGAATCCCTCTCGCGAAAATGGCCGTTGCCGAATCTGGCATGGGCATCGTCGAAGATAAGGTGATTAAAAACCACTTTGCTTCCGAATACATTTATAACGCATATAAAGACGAAAAAACCTGTGGTGTGCTGGCTGAAGACCACACCTTCGGTACCATTACCATCGCTGAACCGATTGGTATCATCTGCGGTATCGTTCCAACCACTAACCCGACTTCTACTGCAATCTTCAAATCACTGATCAGCCTGAAGACGCGTAACGCCATCATCTTCTCTCCGCATCCGCGTGCTAAAGATGCCACTAACAAAGCTGCTGATATCGTTCTGCAGGCAGCAATTGCTGCTGGCGCACCGAAAGATCTGATCGGCTGGATCGATCAACCTTCCGTAGAACTGTCAAACGCGCTGATGCACCACCCGGACATCAACCTGATCCTTGCGACCGGTGGTCCAGGCATGGTTAAAGCAGCATACAGCTCCGGTAAACCGGCAATCGGTGTAGGCGCAGGTAACACCCCTGTGGTTATCGATGAAACCGCTGATATCAAACGTGCTGTTGCATCTGTTCTGATGTCTAAAACCTTCGATAACGGCGTAATTTGTGCTTCTGAACAGTCCGTTGTTGTCGTTGACTCTGTATACGACGCAGTACGTGAGCGTTTCGCGACTCACGGTGGCTACATGCTGCAAGGCAAAGAGCTGAAAGCCGTTCAAGACGTTATCCTGAAAAATGGCGCGCTGAACGCGGCTATCGTTGGTCAGCCGGCATACAAAATTGCTGAACTGGCAGGCTTCTCCGTACCAGAAACCACTAAGATTCTGATCGGTGAAGTGACAGTTGTTGACGAAAGCGAACCGTTCGCTCACGAAAAATTGTCTCCTACGCTGGCAATGTACCGTGCGAAAGACTTCGAAGACGCCGTTATTAAAGCTGAAAAACTGGTTGCGATGGGTGGTATCGGTCATACCTCTTGCCTGTACACCGACCAGGACAACCAGCCAGAACGTGTTGCTTACTTCGGTCAGATGATGAAAACCGCACGTATCCTGATTAACACCCCAGCTTCTCAGGGTGGTATCGGTGACCTGTACAACTTTAAACTCGCGCCTTCCCTGACTCTGGGTTGTGGTTCCTGGGGTGGTAACTCCATCTCTGAAAACGTTGGTCCTAAGCACCTGATCAACAAGAAAACCGTTGCTAAGCGAGCTGAAAACATGTTGTGGCACAAACTTCCGAAATCTATCTACTTCCGTCGTGGCTCTCTGCCAATCGCACTGGATGAAGTGATTACCGATGGTCACAAACGTGCGCTGATCGTGACCGACCGCTTCCTGTTTAACAATGGCTATGCTGACCAGATCACCTCCGTGCTGAAAGCTGCTGGCGTTGAAACCGAAGTGTTCTTTGAAGTTGAAGCTGACCCAACTCTGACCGTTGTACGCAAAGGTGCTGAGCTGGCTAACTCCTTTAAACCAGACGTGATCATCGCGCTGGGTGGCGGTTCCCCGATGGACGCCGCGAAAATCATGTGGGTTATGTACGAACACCCAGAAACCCACTTCGAAGAACTGGCACTGCGCTTTATGGACATCCGTAAACGTATCTACAAGTTCCCGAAAATGGGCGTAAAAGCGAAGATGGTTGCCGTCACCACCACTTCCGGTACCGGTTCTGAAGTTACTCCGTTTGCGGTTGTTACTGACGATGCAACTGGTCAGAAATACCCGCTGGCAGACTATGCGCTGACTCCGGATATGGCGATTGTTGACGCCAACCTGGTGATGGATATGCCTAAGTCCCTGTGTGCGTTCGGTGGTCTGGATGCCGTTACTCACGCCCTGGAAGCTTACGTATCCGTGCTGGCTTCTGAGTTCTCCGACGGTCAGGCTCTGCAAGCGCTGAAACTGCTGAAAGAAAACCTGCCAGCGTCCTACCACGAAGGTTCTAAGAACCCGGTAGCGCGTGAGCGTGTACACAGTGCAGCAACCATCGCCGGTATTGCATTTGCTAACGCCTTCCTGGGTGTATGTCACTCAATGGCGCACAAGCTGGGTTCTCAGTTCCACATTCCTCACGGTCTGGCGAACGCCCTGCTGATCAGCAACGTTATTCGTTATAACGCGAACGACAACCCGACTAAACAGACTGCATTCAGCCAGTACGACCGTCCGCAGGCTCGTCGTCGCTACGCTGAAATCGCAGACCATCTGGGTCTGAGCGCACCGGGCGACCGTACTGCTGCAAAAATCCAGAAACTGCTGGGCTGGCTTGACGAAATCAAAGCTGAACTGGGTATTCCTAAGTCTATCCGTGAAGCTGGCGTTCAGGAAGCTGACTTCCTGGCACACGTGGACAAACTGTCTGAAGATGCGTTTGATGACCAGTGTACTGGTGCTAACCCGCGTTACCCGCTGATTTCTGAACTGAAACAGATCCTGATGGATACCTACTACGGTCGTGAATACAGCGAAGATCAAACCGCCGTTAAGACTGAAGCAGTAGCAGCGCCGAAAGCTGAGAAAAAAGCGAAGAAATCCGCTTAATTCATCCAGATAAGTTTTAGTTTCACCATAAACGGTCCCAAATTGGGGCCGTTTTTTTTTACATCTTTCGTTATCAGAATCGATACATGACCAATTCAGCGACGTGTAAAGGATGGACCTGTAAAAGGATGCTTAGGAGGATGCGAGAATAGCGTCAGGAGAGTGTCTGACAGGGTAGCGAACATTAGCGAATGTCTCAGCCTACCCTGTGCTAATAAGCGCCCAGAAGCGCGTAGAGTTAATCGTGGTTGTGTCGTTCTTGTATCGCCGTCAGAGAGCCCTCAGACTGTGCTTGCTTATAATGCTTACGGCATACCGATACATAGCGTTCGTTCCCGCCAATCACCACCTGTTCGCCCTCGTTATAAGGTCGTCCTGCCTGATCAAGACGCAACACCATGCTGGCCTTACGCCCACAGAAACAAATGGTTTTTAATTCAACCAGTTTATCTGACCATGCCAACAGGTATTCGCTACCGCCAAATAACTCACCACGAAAATCGGTACGCAAGCCGTAGCACAACACGGGAATATCCAGCTGATCGACAACTTCTGATAATTCATAAACCTGCTGTCGAGTCAGAAACTGCGACTCATCAACCAGTACACAGTGAATTCTTTGCTGCTCATTCTCAGCCCGAATCTCTTCGAACAATGATGAATTTTGGTTAAACAATTTTGCAGGTGACGACAGACCTATACGTGAACTTACTTTTCCAGCACCAAAGCGGTCATCAATTTCCGCTGTATATACCACGGCACGCATCCCACGTTCCTGATAATTGTACGAAGATTGCAGCAATGCAGTCGACTTACCGGCATTCATTGCAGAATAGTAAAAATATAGCTGTGCCATTGACCGTAGGCCCTCACCCGGGGAAATAAATATGGGCAGGATTGTACCATATTTCACGAACGTGTCGGTGTAGCGTTGCCTGCATAGGCGTATAAATAGGCGTTCAGACTCGCTCAGTGTCGCCTAAATAACCGATCCTTTAAGTGACATGGGAGCGCTAGTACACTCCAGTCATAGCCCAGGCAGCCTGAAACTGGACGGGTATATACACACTCTTTCACAAATAGTGCTCATGAAATTTATCCATACCTCTTATCTTCTTACGGCAATAAAGAAACCCTTCCCTTATTGTTATTGAATCTACCCACTGTCGCCATGTATTAGCGAATTCATGTAAGCAAAACTAATACAAAAGGTTGAAATCACTGCAAAGAGATACTATTTGTACACCATAAAATGTGACCTGAATCTTGAATTTTTACTCTCAGCCGCTGAGAAGCCCCCTCACCAATAAGCCTTTTTTATGCCCAACGTCGCGGTGAATTTAAGACAGATGAATTAATTCTGATACTAAATAAAGCGCAATTTTGAATTCCTTACATTCCTGGCTATTGCACAACTGAATTTATCGCTCTATTATTAGCTCAACAAACCACCCCCAATATAAGTTTGAGATTACTACAATGAGCGAAGCACTTAAAATTCTGAACAACATCCGTACTCTTCGTGCGCAGGCAAGAGAATGTACTCTGGAAACGCTTGAAGAAATGCTGGAAAAATTAGAAGTTGTTGTTAGCGAGCGCCGTGAAGAAGAAAGCGCTGCAGCTGCTGAAGTTGAAGAACGTACTCGTAAACTGCAACAATATCGTGAAATGCTGATCGCTGACGGCATTGACCCGAACGAACTGCTGAATAGCATGGCTGCTGTTAAATCTGGCACCAAAGCTAAACGCGCTGCACGTCCGGCTAAATATAGCTATGTTGACGAAAACGGTGAAACTAAAACCTGGACTGGTCAGGGTCGTACACCGGCAGTGATCAAAAAAGCGATGGAAGAACAAGGTAAACAACTGGACGATTTCTTAATCAAGGAATAATTCAGAAATAGTTTGCTTAAAATCCCGCCACTGGCGGGATTTTTTTTACCTGTACTTCGCACAGTCCCTACCCAGTTCAGGTATAAAAAAACGGTGCTGGATTAACAGCACCGTTCAGACCTGATAATACCAGCAGGTTACTTCTTAATACCCATCTCATCTTCCAGCCAGGCTTTAAATTCAGCGCCGAGAGTATTATGGCGAATACCATATTCAACGAACGCCTGCATATAGCCCAGCTTATTACCACAGTCATGGCTTTTGCCCTTCATGTGATAAGCTTCAACCGTTTCTTTTTCAATCAGCATATCGATAGCATCAGTCAGCTGAATTTCGTCACCGGCTCCCGGAGGCGTTTTTGCCAGCAGAGGCCAGATATCCGCACTAAGGACGTAACGCCCCACGACGGCCAGATTAGATGGCGCCACATTCGCTTTCGGCTTTTCAACAACGCCAACCATCGGTACGCTTTCGCCCGGCGCTAATTCAACGCCTTTACAATCAACAACACCATAAGCGGTAACATCTTCTACCGGCTCAACCATAATCTGGCTGCTGCCTGTTTCATCGAAACGATGAATCATTTCGGCAAGGTTGTCGCGTGATAAATCAGATTCGTATTCGTCAAGAATGACGTCCGGCAAGATAACCGCAACGGGCTCATCGCCAACCACCGGGTGCGCGCACAATACCGCGTGGCCCAGACCTTTGGCCAGTCCCTGACGCACCTGCATAATAGTGACATGTGGCGGACAAATAGATTGCACTTCTTCCAGTAGCTGGCGTTTTACACGTTTTTCCAGCATAGCTTCAAGTTCAAAGCTGGTATCGAAGTGGTTTTCAATCGAATTTTTAGACGAGTGAGTTACGAGTACAATTTCAGTGATGCCCGCAGCAATACATTCGTTTACGACGTACTGAATTAATGGCTTATCAACCAACGGTAGCATCTCTTTCGGGATTGCTTTCGTAGCCGGTAACATCCTGGTTCCTAATCCCGCAACCGGGATAACGGCCTTTTTGACTTTTGAATTAAGGGCAGCCATTTAAAACTCTCCTGGACTGTTCATGTATTGAACGTGTTCATCAATCTGTATCGCATCCAAGTATATCAGTACCGCGACAAGCTTCTGGTCTGAAAAGGACGCGCGTCGGTATAATTAAGATAAATACGAATAAATCTGGCGCTGATAGTAGCACTCACAGCATGGGGGGGTGAGCCAATTTCATTCTCACGCCACTCGGTTGTTCATTCTGCAGACAACATCAGGCGCAGCCGACCACCGGCCCCCCAAATTTGGCATTGCCAGGATTCGCAACGTTGGCTCAGTTGATTAAGATACGCATTCCCTAAGGTTCCCAACGGAACGCCATTGCTGATTTGTACATTGTGTGAACCTGTATTTAATGTCGCATTCAGCCCTGCTGATACCAGAATCAGGTTTTTTAATCCACTGTGGTAATAACCCACCAGCAGAGGGAATTGTCCGGGCAAATTAGCCTGGCGCAATAAATGGTTAACCTGTTTCAATAACGCACCGAGCTCCGGCAATCGTTGATTTTGATGCGCGAGCTGTTCCTGCAGCAAACCGTTAAATAGCGCCCGCAGTAACAATGCTGCCAGAACGCCATTATCCCCTGCCCGCGTCACATCCAGACAATAAAACGCAAGGTCATGGTCCGATAGCGGTGCAATATCCAGTACCAGCCCCGGCTGATCGGCGGCTACCAATTGACGATAGTTGATCCGACATCGTGAAATAACTTGCGACACAGGAGGCTGTAATTCTTGTAACAGCTTCGCTGCAGCGGCGGGATCCCCGACCATCGCATCCCAGTCGCGAAACAGCCGCTCTTCTTCTTCCACGCGTGAATTAAACATATTCGGATACAGACACGCAAAGACGGTTTCGCGCAGGCGGTTCAGGTCTTTTACCGGCTTTAGCAGCACATCATCCACACCCAATCGCAGTGCTTTGGCTATATCAGACATGTTTTCCGTCGCTGATATCACCAGGATTGGGGTCTGATCGCCACGATTACGCAGATACTCTACTAGCTTAAGGCCGTTCATTCGTGGCATAGCCAGGTCGCAGATAATCAGGTCGGGGTTAAAGTGCCCGAGTAATTCAAGTGCTTCAAGTCCATCGCCAGCTACCGCCGTTGTCGCTCCCAAAGAGGAAAACCATGAGTCCATGAGTGAGCGAAATACCGGCTCATCCTCAACGATAAGAATCTGTTTTCCGACCAATGGCTGCGTCATATTCTCCCCCCTGACTGGCTTTAGTAAATAGTGGCATGCTATTGCTACTCACGCCTGTCAGAATTTGCTTAAGTGTTGATAAAAAATGCGTTAGATGTTGGTTTTCACCAGGGGTAGAAGCTCATCCATTTTCTTCTCGACCGCCAGTTGCCCAGCAGCAATGGCTGCGCTGGCTCGGTGAAAATCCAGCGTGGATATTTGCGGACAAAACGGCTGGATCAGGATATCTGGCGGGTCACCGGCCATGCGGTTACGTTTCAGACGGTTTTCCAGAACCTGAATAGAAGTCGTCATGATCTCCATCGCCGTCGGCGCGGTTACCGCACGCCTGGCCGTTATGTTGCTCAAGCGCTCTTTCAGTCGGGCACGCCATGAAAGCGCGTCAACATCATCACCCGTTTCGGCATCACTGCTGACGTTGAAGGAGAGTAAATCTTGCTGCATAAGATGCGCATCGTGTTGCAGATCGACGGCAATAACGATGTCAGCGCCCAGCGCGCGAGTTAAGGATACAGGAACGGGATTCACCACCGCGCCATCGACCAGCCAGTAACCATTATGCGCTACAGGGGACATCAGACCAGGAATGCTGCAGGAGGCCCGAACAGCCAGGTGCAAATCACCTTCCGTGAACCAGAGCTCCCGACCCGTACTCAGATTAGTAGCCACAGTTGCGAAACGGCGAGTGCATTGCTCAATTGCTTCTACCGGCATGACATTACGGTACTGATTGAATACTCGTTCACCACGCAGTAAACCGCCCCTGCGCCACGAGAGATCCATCAGACGTAAGACATCCCAATAGCTGAAAGAACAAACCCATTGTTCGAGAGCAGGTAACTTATTGCATGCGTAGGCTGCACCAACCAGCGAACCAATGGAGCACCCTGCCACAATATCAACATCAATGCCCATATGCTTTAGGGCTTTAATAACGCCAATATGCGACCAACCTCGCGCCGCGCCGGAACCTAGCGCCAGCCCAATTTTTATTTTTCTCATTGTACGTACAAACTTCCCCTGGCTTGCAGACGTAGCAACATCGCTACCGCTCAGTTAACATAGTGCTACCTTGGCGTTTTTACGCCGTTTTTTTATTCCAGGGAGTACTTTGTGTCTCAGCTTTGTCCCTGTGGTAGCGCTGTCGAGTATAGCCTATGTTGCTACCGTTATGTGTCTGGCGCGCAAGTAGCACCTACGCCGTCACATCTCATGCGTTCTCGTTACTGTGCTTTTGTGATGAAAGACGCAGATTACCTTATCAAGACCTGGCATCCGGACTGTCATGCAGCCGAGTTTCGCGACGACATTATCGCAGGATTTAGCCACACTGAATGGCTCGGGCTGACCGTTTTTGAACAACAAACGGCAGACACAGAAAATATCGGCTATGTCAGCTTTGTTGCGCGATTTTCTGAACAAGGTAAAACAGGTGCAATTATCGAGCGCTCTCGTTTTTTAAAAGAAAACGGTCAGTGGTACTATATAGACGGTACACGCCCTCAAATTGGACGAAACGATACCTGCCCTTGTGGCTCCGGTAAAAAATTTAAAAAGTGCTGCGGCTAATCAACGCCCGACAGTATCAATTTTGCAAACATTCTCAACAGGATCACCGCTGCAAATGCATTCATTACAACGAAAAGTGCTGCGTACTATTTGTCCGGACCAAAAAGGTCTGATCGCGCGCATTACGAATATCTGTTACAAGCATGAACTGAACATCGTGCAGAACAATGAGTTCGTGGACCACCGGACCGGGCGCTTTTTTATGCGTACCGAACTGGAGGGTATTTTTAACGACGTCACGCTGCTTGCCGATCTGGATAGTGCCCTTCCAGATGGATCCATTCGTGAATTAACACCAGCAGGACGCCGCCGTATCGTCATTTTGGTCACCAAGGAGGCACATTGTCTGGGTGACCTGTTAATGAAGGCCAATTATGGCGGGCTGGATGTTGAAATCGCCGCTGTGATCGGCAACCACGAGACGCTGCGACCTTTGGTTGAACGGTTTGATATCCCATTTGAGCTGGTCAGCCACGAAGGTTTAACGCGTGACGAACATGACCTGAAAATGGCCGACGCTATCGACGCGCACCAACCTGACTATGTCGTGCTGGCAAAATACATGCGCGTTCTGACACCAACATTTGTTTCACGCTTCCCGAATAAGATTATCAATATTCACCATTCATTCCTGCCAGCGTTTATTGGCGCTCGCCCTTACCATCAGGCTTATGAGCGCGGTGTGAAGATCATCGGTGCAACAGCCCACTACGTGAATGATAACCTCGATGAAGGCCCAATCATTATGCAGGACGTAATTCATGTGGATCACACCTACACCGCAGAAGATATGATGCGTGCGGGTCGCGACGTTGAGAAAAATGTATTAAGCCGCGCGCTGTATCAGGTTCTGGCTCAACGCGTCTTTGTTTACGGTAACCGAACGATTATTCTGTAATCGATTGATAATTGAATTGGTTACCTTTACATCTTTACGTGTAAAAATCAGGCAACCAGTTCTTTTTTATCAACGGAATACTTTACAGGGGCGCATCATTTGATATGATGCGCCCCGCTTCCAACGGAAGCAGGCCAGTAACTAGCATTACCCCGTGGTGGGGTTCCCGAGCGGCCAAAGGGAGCAGACTGTAAATCTGCCGTCATCGACTTCGAAGGTTCGAATCCTTCCCCCACCACCATCACTTCATAAAGCACCAGCATCCAATCCATCTGTTATGCCTCATATTCTGCCCAGACGGGAAGGATGAGAAGCTTCGACTAAGGTTCGATTCGAGCGTTAGCGAGAAAGCGTTGCCGCAGGCAACGACCCGAAGGGCGAAGCGCACCGCGCTGAGTAATCCTTCCCCCACCACCATC
>NZ_JAHLRC010000107.1:0-12036 GCF_018919545.1 Citrobacter sp. S46_ASV_140 | reverse complement strand
AAGTAATACCGAGCGTAAAGATGACGAAAATCAGGAACATGACAATCGCCTGCCAGTTGGTTGGCTGGCGTTGGACTGCACCGCTAATAGCATCCGCCGCGTTTGCGGCGAAGGGCAGCGTGGCGGCAAGCGCCGTCAGGACTCTCTTCATGATGCTTTAACCTCGTGCAGAACCGCATTGTTCAGGCGGTCGAATTCACCGTTTGCCCGCCAGATATAGATCCCGGTCAGGATGAAGGAGATGAGGATCACACCGACCCCAATCGGAATACCCCGGGTGACGCTGGTTCCCGCGTGTAGCGGCGTACCCAGCCAGCCAGGCGCAAAGGCAATCAGTAAAATAAAGCTGATGTAAACTGCCAGCATGATGATGGACAGAATGGTGGCAAACCGTTGCCTTTTTTCAACTAACTCCCTGAAACGCGCACTGTCTTCTATCCGCTGATAAATAGAGTCATTCATCACAGAGTTCTCCAGAGGCCCCCTTCGTCTTTCACGTTGCAAGTGTGTTGGCCGCACTCGCCCACCTCAGTCACATAGTGAACTATGCTCCTGGGGATGCGCTCGCTTGCCGCCTTCCTGCAACGCGAAATCCTTTGGGGTGGGTTATTATATTTTCCCTCCCGGTCAGGGGAGGGGTAGGGGTAGGATTTGTAGGCCCGATAAGCCGTGCACCATCGGGCATTTCACGGTTATGGTTATGATGGCATCGCGATGGCCTGCTTCTCTTCGAGCAGTTTCTCTACCACGCCAGGATCGGCGAGGGTCGAGGTATCGCCCAGATTGCTGGTATCGCCCGCCGCGATTTTACGCAGAATACGGCGCATGATTTTGCCGGAGCGGGTTTTCGGCAGTGAGTCGGTCCAGTGCAGCACGTCTGGCGTTGCCAGCGGACCAATTTCTTTACGTACCCAGTTGCGAACCTCGGCGTACAGCTCAGGTGATGGCTCTTCGCCGTGATTCAGCGTGACGTAGGCGTAGATCGCCTGGCCTTTAATATTATGCGGAATACCCACCACCGCGGCCTCGGCAATCTTCGGATGCGACACCAGCGCCGATTCGATTTCTGCCGTTCCCAGACGGTGGCCAGAGACGTTCAGCACATCGTCCACACGACCGGTGATCCAGTAATAGCCATCTTCGTCACGACGCGCGCCGTCGCCGCTGAAGTACATATTCTTGAAGGTAGAAAAGTAGGTCTGCTCAAAGCGTTCGTGATCGCCAAACAGCGTTCTCGCCTGGCCCGGCCACGAGTCGGTAATCACCAGGTTGCCTTCGGTCGCGCCTTCCAGCGGATTACCCTCGTTATCGACAATCGCAGGCTGTACGCCAAAGAACGGACGGGTTGCGGAACCCGCTTTCAGCTCGGTGGCGCCCGGCAGCGGGGTGATCATGAATCCACCGGTTTCGGTCTGCCACCAGGTATCGACGACCGGGCATTTTTCGTTGCCGATCTTCTTCCAGTACCACTCCCATGCTTCCGGGTTAATCGGCTCGCCAACGGAACCCAGGATACGCAGCGAGGAGCGGTCAGTGCCTTCAATCGCTTTATCACCTTCTGCCATCAGGGCGCGGATGGCGGTCGGCGCGGTATACAGAATATTGACCTGGTGCTTGTCCACAACCTGCGACATACGCGCCGGGGTTGGCCAGTTTGGCACGCCTTCGAACATCAGCGTGGTTGCGCCGCAGGCCAACGGACCATACAGCAGGTAGCTGTGCCCGGTTACCCAACCCACGTCAGCAGTACACCAATAAATATCGCCCTGATGGTAGTCAAACACGTACTTAAAGGTGGTTGCGGCATAGACCAGATATCCGCCGGTGGTATGCAGTACGCCTTTTGGCTTGCCGGTTGAACCGGAGGTATAGAGGATAAACAGCGGATCTTCCGCGTTCATTTCTTCTGGCTGATGTTCCGGGCTGGCTTTCTCGATAAGATCGGACCACCACAGGTCACGGCCTTCCTGCCATTCCGTTTTTCCACCGGTACGTTTGAGGACGACCACATGTTCCACGGTTTTGACGTTCGGGTTTTTCAGCGCATCATCGACGTTCTTTTTCAGCGGGATAGCGCGGCCGGCGCGCACGCCTTCGTCGGCGGTGATCACCAGACGTGAATTGGAGTCGATGATACGTCCGGCGACGGCCTCTGGTGAGAAACCACCGAAGATGACCGAATGCACCGCGCCAATGCGGGCGCAAGCCAGCATAGCAACCGCCGCTTCCGGCACCATCGGCATATAAATGGCCACTACGTCGCCTTTTTTAATGCCTAAATCCAGTAGCGTATTGGCGAAACGGCAAACATCGCGATGCAGTTCGCGATAAGTAATGTTTTTGCTTTGGGTGGCGTCATCGCCTTCCCAGATGATGGCGGTGCGATCGCCATTTGCCTGTAAATGACGGTCAAGGCAGTTTGCGGCCAGGTTCAGGGTGCCGTCTTCGTACCATTTAATCGACACGTTGCCTGGTGCGAAGGAGGTGTTCTTCACCTGGCTGTACGGCTTGATCCAATCAAGTATCTTTCCCTGCTCGCCCCAAAATGTGTCGGGTTCGTTAACGGATTGCTGGTATTTCTCTTCGTACTGCTCCGGATTTATCAGGCAACGATCCGCAATGTTTGCGGGAATAGCGTGTTTATGTATTTGGCTCATGGCTTTTGTTCTCCTTGTAGGATGTTAATAATATGTCTCATAAACGTTAAATGTAGGGGCTTTGAGAGTTTTGTTTAGTATTTGCGCGGCAGATCACGCAATAAACGAATTGTGCAAATTAGCGGCAAACTTAATTTTGAAGGGAACTAGCAAAAATTGATTAAATCTCGCGATAACATGTAGTTATCTAAAGGATTATTGAAAAGGTGATCTATCTCTGAATTAGACAAAAGAGTGAGGAGTTAGAGGGGGTTTATAACTCTAAAGTGGTATTTTACATACACTTACAATTGATTAAAAACAACATTTTCAGTGTGGTTTCTTGTTACAAATAGGGTGGAGCAATGTCATGACAGTATTCGTGTGGTTGCTGTTATGGAAAACAATAAAAGAACCGCCATTGCAGATAATGGCGTCATCTGGATGAGACCCCTATGGCAAGGATAAAATCACGCGTACGCCGTTTCTTCAGCCTGTTATTACCTTTATTATTTATTTCTGCTGTTCACGCTGAACAAACTCCTGTACCCGCAAAAACCGTCACCGTTGAAGCGAAGAATGAAACCTTCGCTCCTCAGCATCCCGATCAATATCTCTCCTGGAAAGCCACGTCTGAGCAATCAGCCCGTGAAGATGCGCTGGCAGAAGATCCGCGTCTGGTGATCCTGTGGGCGGGATATCCATTCTCGCGCGATTACAACAAACCGCGTGGACACGCCTATGCCGTGACCGATGTACGTGAAACCTTACGTACCGGCGCACCAAAAACGGCTGAAGACGGCCCGCTGCCGATGGCCTGCTGGAGCTGTAAAAGCCCGGACGTAGCGCGTCTGATCCAGAAAGATGGTGAAGATGGCTACTTCCACGGTAAATGGGCGCGCGGCGGTCCGGAAATTGTTAACAACCTCGGCTGTGCAGATTGCCATAACACTGCGTCACCAGACTTCGCCAAAGGCAAGCCAGAGCTGACGCTGTCGCGTCCTTATGCAGAACGCGCGATGGAAGCAATCGGCAAACCGTTTGAGAAAGCCGGTCGCTTTGATCAGCAATCCATGGTCTGCGGTCAGTGCCACGTGGAATACTACTTCGACGGTAAAAACAAAGCCGTTAAGTTCCCGTGGGACGAGGGCATGAAAGTCGAGAACATGGAGAAATACTACGACACCATCGCCTTCTCTGACTGGACCAACTCCCTGTCGAAAACGCCGATGCTGAAAGCGCAGCACCCGGAATATGAAACCTGGAGCGCGGGCATTCACGGCAAGAACAACGTGACCTGTATCGACTGTCACATGCCGAAAGTGCAAAACGCGGAAGGCAAGATCTACACCGACCATAAGATTGGTAACCCGTTCGATAGCTTTGCTCAGACCTGTGCGAACTGCCACACCCAGGATAAAGCGTCCCTGCAAAAAGTGGTCGCCGAGCGTAAACAGGCTATTCATGACCTGAAAATCAAGGTTGAAGATCAGCTGGTTCATGCGCACTTCGAAGCGAAAGCTGCATGGGATGCGGGTGCGACTGAAGCGGAAATGAAGCCGATTCTGGAAGATATCCGTCACGCACAATGGCGCTGGGACCTGTCTATCGCCTCACACGGTATTCACATGCACGCTCCGGAAGAGGGTCTGCGGATGCTGGGTAGCGCCATGGATAAAGCCGCCGATGCGCGTACCAAACTGGTCCGTCTGCTGGCGACTAAAGGCATCACCCATGAAATCCCGTTACCGGATATCTCTACCAAAGAGAAAGCCCAGGCGGCGATTGGTCTGAACATGCAGCAAATCAATGCTGAGAAGCAGGACTTCATCAAAACGGTGATTCCGCAGTGGGAAGATCAGGCGCGTAAAAACGGTCTGTTAAGCCAATAACCCCATTTCGCCCCGTCAGGGGCGGATAACTCAACGGAGTGAATATGAGCGTATTACGTTCGTTATTAACTGCTGGGGTGCTGGCGTCAGGCTTGTTCTGGAGCCTGAGTGGAATCACTGCCACGCCAACGCCGCAGGAGTCGGATCAACGCTGGACGGTTACCCAACAGCGTAATCCGGATGCCGCCTGTCTGGATTGTCACAAGCCAGATACCGAAGGCATGCATGGTAAGCATGCAGAAGTCATCAACCCGAATAACAAACTGCCGGTCACCTGCACCAACTGTCACGGCCAGCCGTCACCGAACCACCGTGAAGGGGTGAAGGATGTGATGCGCTTTAATGAGCCGATGTACAACGTTGAACAGCAGAACAGCGTCTGTATGTCCTGCCACCTGCCTGAGCAGCTACAAAAAGCGTTCTGGCCACACGATGTCCACGTAACCAAAGTGGCGTGTGCCAGCTGTCACTCACTGCATCCGAAGCAAGACACGATGCAGACGCTAAGTGATAAAGGACGGATCAAGATTTGCGTCGATTGCCACAGCGATCAGCGTAACAATCCGAACTTTAACCCGGCGTCGGTTCCGTTGCTTAAGGAGCATCCATGAGTTGCTCTCGTCGCCAGTTTATCACCCGCGTCGGCGCGCTGGTGGCAGTGAGCGGGACGGCGGGACGCGTTGTGGCGAAGACGCTGAACATCAACGGCGTACGTTACGGTATGGTACATGATGAGTCACTATGCATCGGCTGTACGGCCTGCATGGATGCTTGTCGGGAAGTAAACAACGTGCCGGAAGGGGTATCGCGTCTGACGATTATTCGCAGCGAGCCGCAGGGGACGTTTCCTGATGTGAAGTATCGCTTCTTCCGTCATTCGTGCCAGCATTGCGACCATGCCCCCTGCGTTGACGTCTGCCCGACGGGGGCATCGTATCGCGATGCCGCCAGCGGTATTGTGGATGTGAACCCGGACCTTTGCGTTGGCTGCCAGTACTGTATCGCCGCGTGTCCTTATCGCGTGCGCTTTATCCATCCGGTTAGCAAAACGGCGGATAAATGCGATTTCTGTCGGAAAACCAATCTGAAAGCGGGCAAGCAGCCCGCCTGCGTTGAGTCGTGTCCGACGAAGGCGCTGACGTTTGGTAATCTGGACGATCCCAACAGCGATATCTCCCGCTTGTTGCTGCAGAAAACCACCTACCGTTACAAGCTGGCGTTGGGCACAAAACCGAAGGTCTACCGCGTTCCCTTTAAATTTGGGGAGGTGAGCCAATGACATCCGCTTCTGCATTTCATTTTGAATCACTGGTGTGGGACTGGCCCATTGCCATTTATCTGTTCCTGATTGGCATCTCCGCCGGACTGGTCACGCTGGCGATTCTGCTGCGTCGTTTCCATCCGGAGGCGGGCGGTTCTGACAGCACGCTGCTACGCACTACGCTGGTGTTAGGGCCGGGGGCGATTATCTTCGGTCTGCTGATTCTGGTGTTCCACCTGACGCGTCCATGGACCTTCTGGAAACTGATGTTCCACTACAGCTTCACTTCGGTGATGTCGATGGGGGTCATGTTGTTCCAGTTGTACATGGTGGTGCTGGTGCTGTGGCTGGCAAAAATCTTTGAAAAAGAGGTGATTGCTCTACAACAGCGCTGGCTGCCGCGATTAGGGATCGTACAGAAAATGCTGACGTTGATTGCGCCGTTTCATCGCGCGCTGGAGACGTTAATGCTGGTGCTGGCGGTCCTGCTCGGGGCGTACACCGGTTTTCTGCTGTCGGCGCTGAAATCCTACCCGTTCCTGAATAACCCGATCCTGCCGGTGCTGTTCCTGTTCTCCGGGATCTCCTCCGGCGCGGCGGTGGCGCTGATCGCCATGGCGTTACGTCATCGTAGCAATCCGCACAGTACCGAAGCGCACTTTGTGCATCGCATGGAAGTCCCGGTGGTATGGCTGGAGATCTTCCTGCTGGCGGCGTTTTTCGTCGGCCTGGCGCTGGGCGATGACGGCAAAATGCGCGCGCTGGCGGCGGCACTGGGCGGCGGATTCTGGACCTGGTGGTTCTGGCTGGGCGTGGCCGGGCTTGGGCTGATACTGCCGATGCTGCTAAAACCTTGGGCCAACCGCAGTTCGACGTTTCATGGCGTGCTGGCAGTGTGCTGTGCCAGCCTGACCGGCGTACTGCTGCTGCGCTTTTTTATTCTCTATGCGGGTCAGCTAACCGTTGCGTAAGGTGATATCTGGACGTTCTCCTTCCTGAAGCCGGTTTTCTGGCACTGTTGTTAAGCCTCGGGGTCAACGTGTTGACCCCGCTTGCCGTGCTGGTGGGTGTCCGCCAGCGCTGGCAAGGCGTAATGCGCCTGGCAAGCGTGGGCATGTGGACGCAATTTTCGCTGCTGCTGCTGGCCTTTGCCATTCTGATATTCTGCTTTCTGACCAGCGACTTTTCGGTGGTCTACGTTGCTCAGCATAGCTACAGCCTGCTGCCGTGGGGATTAAAACTGGCGGCGGTGTGGGGCGGGCATGAAGGATCGCTGCTGCTGTGGGTGCTGTTTCTTTCCGGCTGGAGCGCGCTGTTCGCCTTGCGCTATCGGCGTGATTCCGACCTGCTGTTTCCGTTAACGCTCAGCGTCCTCGCTTTGATAACGGCCCTGCTGCTGCTGTTTGTGGTGATATGGTCCGATCCGTTCGTGCGTATCTTCCCGCCAGCCATTGAAGGGCGCGACCTTAACCCGATGCTGCAACATCTCGGGTTAATCCTCCATCCGCCGCTGCTGTACCTGGGTTACGGTGGCTTGATGGTGGCGGCAGGCGTGGCGCTGGCCTCGCTGCTGCGCGGTGACTTTAATGCGCAGAGCGCCGGGGTGTGCTGGCGCTGGGCGCTGCCTGGCTGGTGTGCGCTGACGCTGGGGATTATCCTCGGCTCCTGGTGGGCTTACTGCGAGTTGGGCTGGGGCGGCTGGTGGTTCTGGGACCCGGTAGAAAATGCCTCCTTATTACCCTGGCTTTCCGCCAGTGCGCTGCTGCATAGTCTGTTCATCACGCGCCAACGTGGGATCTTCCGCCACTGGTCGCTGCTGCTGGCGATCGTCACGCTGATTTTATCGCTGCTGGGGACGCTGATTGTGCGTTCCGGCATTCTCGTTTCCGTGCACGCTTTTGCGCTGGATAACGTCCGCGCCACGCCGCTGTTCGCGCTGTTTACCGTATTGAGCCTGGCATCGCTCGGGCTGTACGCCTGGCGGGGACAGCAAGTCCGCCAGAATGCGCGTTTTGGCGGCTGGTCGCGCGAGATGCTGATTCTGGTCGCGCTATTACTTTTTTGCGCGGTGCTGCTGATTGTGCTGATTGGCACCCTTTACCCGATGATTTACGGGTTGTTCGGCTGGGGGCGGCTCTCCGTGGGCGCACCGTACTTTAACCGTGCTACGCTGCCCTTTGGCCTGCTGATGCTGCTGGTTATCGTGCTGGCGACGATCAGAAGCCGCAAAGTGTCTGTGCGTTGCCAGCTTCCGGCACTGCTGGCGCATGCCGGGGTGCTGGTGTTTGCGGCGGGGATCGTCTTTTCCAGCGGTAGTCGTCAGGAGATAAGCCTGAATCTGAGCCCCGGGCAGCAGGTGGAACTGGCGGGCTATATTTTTCGTTTTGAGCGTCTCGACCTGGAAGCAAAAGGTAACTACACCAGTGAAAAAGCGCAGATCACGCTGTGGCAAAATGAGAAACGCATTGGCAGCCTGCAGCCTGAAAGACGCTTCTATGCCGCGCGCCGTCAACAGATGATGGAGCCGGGGATCCGCTGGAATCTGATGCATGATTGGTATGCGGTAATCGGCGAAAAAACCGGACCGGACCGTTATGCCATGCGCTTGTACGTGCAGACCGGCGTGCGCTGGATTTGGGGCGGGGGACTGTTAATGGTCTTTGGTGCGCTGCTGAGCGGATGGCGAGGGAGAAAGCGCGATGCATAAACTAATCAACGCGTTGCCGGATGGCGGCGAACGGGGTGTGAAAACGGTAGGTCGGATAAGCGCAGCGCCATCCGGCAGAACATGTTTATTGTTAGCTATCATTTTGTTTTTCATCGCCTTCGCGACACATGCCCAGGTTGTGGACACATGGACTTTTGCCAACCCGCAACAACAGGAAAAAGCGTTGTCTATTGCCAGCCAACTGCGCTGTCCACAGTGTCAAAACCAAAACTTGCTGGAATCTAATGCGCCGGTAGCGGTCAGTATGCGCCACCAGGTTTATAGCATGGTGGCGGAAGGGAAAAGTGAAGCCGAGATAACGACGTGGATGACCGATCGCTACGGTGATTTTGTGCGCTACAACCCGCCGTTGAATGAGCAAACGCTGCTGCTGTGGGCGTTGCCGTGCCTGCTGTTATTACTGGTGGGCGTGGTGGTCTGGCGGGTGAGAAGGCGTCAGCGCGTAGAGGAGGATGTGCAATGAGCCAGTCCACCCATTCCCCTGCGCCGTTACGCCCACTCCCCGTGAAGTGGCTGACCGCTGCGACGGTGCTGATGGTTGTGGCCTGCATCGGAGGTTACCTGTTGACGCCAAAATGGCAGGCGGTGCGTCAGGAACAGACGCGGTTGGCGGACCCATTACATGCGTTCACCGATGAAAATGTTCAGGAAAAACAGCTGCTTTTGCTGCAATCGCAAATTCGTGCTAATCCACAGGACGGTGTGAAATGGGCGCAACTCGGTGAGTACTATCTTTGGCAAAACGCGTATCATAATGCGCTGCTGGCCTACGAGCAGGCGCTGCGTGTAGGGGGTGAAAATGCTGAGATCTATTCAGCGCTGGCAACGGTATTGTATTACCAGGCCGGGCAGCATATGACACCGCCCACTCGCGAGATGATTGATAAGGCTCTGGCGCTGGACCCGACAGAGGTCACTGCGCTGATGCTGTTAGCCTCAGATGCGTTTATGCAGGCAGACTACGCCCAGGCCATTTCAGTGTGGCAAAAAGTTATGGATTTAAACTCGCCGAGGGTGAACCGGGCACAGCTCATTGACTCTATTAATATGGCGAAGTTGTTGCAGAATCGGCAAAAATAAATTTGTTTCTTTTGTGATTGGTATCATTTGGCCTGTTTAAAAAACAGGCGAACGAACAAATGAGCAAAAAAAACTCACGCCATGACTTCTTCATTTTTGAACATATTAAAATTCTTTTATAACAAAAAGTTATTCATCAATACCCCGATAAAATTGCATTTTTATGCATAAATTCAGCTGAAGGCTCTGTTCCTGGAGGGTTGCGCGAGACAGTACGCAAATGATAATGATAATAAGCGTTAAAAAACTCCATAAACGAACGCAACACAATTCATACCCTTTCAGTATGTACTATTACCACACACCGCATGTGGAATAGCGCTCCATCGAGGAAGTCCGTTGTTATGAAAAATTTGAAAGTCAGCCTGGCATGGCAGATTCTGATCGCTATGGTGCTGGGCATTCTGCTGGGGAGTTACCTGCATTACCATAGTGACAGCCGTGAATGGCTGGTTGTAAACCTGCTGTCACCGGCGGGCGATATCTTTATCCATCTGATCAAAATGATCGTGGTGCCCATTGTCATCTCTACGCTGGTTGTCGGTATCGCCGGGGTCGGTGATGCAAAACAGCTGGGCCGTATTGGCGCCAAAACTATTATCTATTTCGAAGTAATCACCACCGTGGCGATTATCCTGGGTATCACGCTGGCGAATGTGTTCCAGCCAGGCACCGGGGTGGATATGTCGCAACTGGCGACCGTGGATATTTCGAAATATCAAAGCACGACCGCAGAAGTACAGAGCCACGCGCATGGCCTGATGGGGACAATTTTGTCACTGGTGCCAACCAACATCGTCGCATCGATGGCAAAAGGCGATATGCTGCCGATTATCTTCTTCTCGGTGCTGTTTGGTTTAGGTCTGTCTTCCCTGCCGGCAACTCACCGCGAGCCGTTGGTTACCGTATTTCGCTCTATTTCCGAAACCATGTTTAAAGTCACTCACATGGTTATGCGCTACGCGCCAGTCGGCGTTTTCGCGCTGATTGCCGTTACCGTCGCGAACTTCGGTTTTGCCTCCTTGTGGCCGCTGGCGAAGCTGGTGCTGTTGGTGCATTTCGCCATTCTGTTCTTCGCGCTGGTGGTGCTGGGGATCGTGGCGCGCATCTGCGGTTTGAGCATCTGGATCCTGATCCGCATTCTGAAAGACGAGCTGATTCTGGCTTACTCTACCGCCAGCTCCGAGAGCGTACTGCCGCGCATTATTGAGAAGATGGAAGCCTATGGCGCGCCAGCTTCAATCACCAGCTTTGTGGTGCCGACCGGCTACTCATTCAACCTTGATGGTTCAACTCTGTACCAGAGTATCGCCGCTATCTTTATCGCGCAGCTGTATGGTATCGACCTGTCGCTGTGGCAGGAAATCGTGCTGGTGCTGACGCTGATGGTGACCTCAAAAGGGATTGCGGGTGTGCCGGGCGTATCATTCGTGGTGCTGCTGGCTACGCTGGGCAGCGTGGGGATCCCACTGGAAGGCCTGGCGTTTATCGCCGGTGTTGACCGTATCCTCGACATGGCGCGTACCGCGCTGAACGTGGTGGGTAATGCGCTGGCGGTACTGGTTATCGCCAAGTGGGAACACAAATTTGACCGCAAGAAAGCGCTGGCCTATGAGCGCGACGTGCTGGGTAGATTTGATAAGACCGCTAATCAGTAATTCATGACAGCTTGCCGGATAAGCGTAGCGCCATCCGGCAATGCAAATCATTACCCGTTTGTTAACTTATCAAATTCTTCGCAGCCGGTATCGAATCCTTCCATACAGCTCAGATTCAGCCAGTGCAGCGCCTTCTGTTTATTCTTCACAATAAAACCCTGTTCACCGTTTAAGAACATCATCCCTGCCCAGTATTCGGAATAACCGGTACGGGAAATGGCTGAGCTTCGTTTGAAATACCACGTCGCTTTCTCATCGTCAGCGGGAATGCCCACGCCGTTGGCGTAAATCAGGCCGAGCAGCATTTGCGCGTCGACGGCGGAGTCATTTTCCAGGTCTTCGGAGGCGTTTTGCAGCAAGGTAATGGCTTTAGGGTAATCGGTACGTCCAGCCTGGGTGTTGACCAGAATCCGCGCCAGGGTAAGTTCTCCCGCTTTACTGCCTGCTTTGGCTGCTTTTTCCGCCAGCGTTTTAGCCTGGGGGTAATCCAGACTGACCGGATTCGTAATCTTGATTTGCGCCAGTAGCGCACAGGCGTCGGCATCGCCGTTGTCGGCGGCTTTTTGCGCCCAATACTCGGCTTTGCTCAAATCGCCCGAACTGAACCAGGTATCGGCAAGAAAGTACTGTGCGCGACGGTCCCCTGCCTCAGCGGCCTGCAAGTACTGGCTTCCTGGCTCAGTATCACTGGCATGGGCAAAGAATGTCATAAAGAACATCAATGCAATGAGTTGTTTCATTTTGAGTTTTATTTAGGGTACGGAATGAACAGTATAAAGAG
>NZ_JAHLRC010000106.1:0-12074 GCF_018919545.1 Citrobacter sp. S46_ASV_140 | reverse complement strand
GATCCCAGATAACTGCCAGGACCACCATCACGACTGTTGGCATCAACCACGCCAGCCCCTGCTCCGCCAGCGGTAAACGCTGGGTCCAGGCCGGTAACACGTCGCCAATTGCAGAAGCTTTAATGCCATCAAGGATACCAAAAATCAGGCTGATAAACATCGCAGGTGCAATGACGCGGGAAGAATTATGCCACCATGAGCGGGTAAAACTTAATACAACCAGTGCGATACATGGCGGATAGATAGCCGTCAGCACCGGAATAGAGATCTGAATCAGATGGCTCAGACCCAGGTTAGAGACCACCATCGAGAAGCCGCCGAGGATAAATACCAGCGTACGATAAGACAGTGGAACGTACTGGGCAAAGAACTCTGCGCACGCGCAGGTCAGGCCAACAGCGGTGACCAGACAGGCGATGAAAATCAACGCCGCCAGCAGGAAGCTCCCTGCGCCACCAAAGGTGTGCTGAACATACGCATGCAGAATTGCCGCGCCGTTAGCAGATTGATCGACCAGAATTGCACTATCTGAACCCAGACGGAACAACGCGAGATACAGCAACGTTAAGCCCACACCCGCCATCAAACCTGCCCAAACGGTATAACGGGTCAGCAGACGCGCTTCAGTAACGCCACGCGAGCGAGCGGCGTTGACGATAACAATACCAAATACCATCGCGCCCAGCGTATCCATGGTCAGATACCCGTTCACGAAGCCATTAGAAAACGCAGCAGTTTGATAGGCTTCCATCGCATTGCTGATCGGGCCTGCTGGCCAGACGATTGCGGCGACAGACAGGACCACCAGCGCCAGGATTTTCAGCGGGGCCAGGAAATTACCAACCGTATCCAGCAGTTTGCCCGGATACAGCGAAACCAGAATCACAATCGCGAAATAGACCACGCTGTAGATAAGCAGTGGCAGCGCGGAGTCACCGGTCAGCGGTGCAATCCCGACTTCGAAAGAGACCGTCGCGGTACGCGGCGTAGCAAATAACGGTCCAACAGCCAGGTAGCACACGGTCGCCAGCAGCAAACCAGCGACTTTACCGATAGGCGTGCTCAGTCGGTCCACACCACCACCGACTTTCGCCAGCGCGACAACGGTAAGTACCGGCAGGCCAACGGCGGTAATCAAAAAGCCAAAAGCCGCAGTCCAGACGTGTTCACCTGCCTGCAAACCAACCATTGGGGGGAAAATGATGTTACCTGCACCAACGAACAGTGCAAATGTCATAAATCCCAAAGCGATAATATCGCGCGATTTTAACTGATGGGTCATAAAGTCTTACTGCCTGTGGATGTGGTGTTGAAAATAATAAATTTTTGCCTTTCCCTGGGGGACAATACAGCGGCATTTTTGCTCAATTCCAGCGGGAAACACTCCCAGACTGGCGCGGCGAAGAATAGTTTTTCGATTTACCGCGTAAATGCAGTCGGTATGACAGCACCTGGAGCGCAATTTAAACGCTTATAACGTTTTAAAGCAAGGTGGGATCCCAAAACCAGAACAATATAGCGATATGAAAAATGGGGTTAGCACAAAACACCATTTCATGGAAAAAGGTATGGGTAATAGTTCGAACAAAAAACAACCAAACGTCGTAAAATTCAGGATGGTTATATTGACCGCATAGAAAAAGCCAGCTTGCGCTGGCTTTTGGAAAGATTATCTTACGAATGCGCCTTAACCGTTAATTTTGGCAATTAAACGTTCCGGGATCACGAAACTAAATCGCGTCCCAACGCCTGGTTCGCTTTCGATATTCAAGCGACTGTCGTGATGATGCAGCGCATGCTTAACGATGGCCAGACCAAGTCCGCTGCCGCCCGTTTGCCGCGATCGCGCCTTATCCACACGATAAAAACGTTCGGTTAAGCGTGGAATATGCTCGGCGGCAATGCCTGGACCGTTGTCTTCCACGCAAAACTCCGCTCCCGACGCCACATGCTGCCAGCGTACGGTAATGTGCGTTCCCGCTGGCGTATGGTTCACCGCGTTGTAGACGAGATTCGAGATAGCGCTACGCAACTGCTCCTCGTTACCCCGCACGTTCAGGCTGTTATCAACATCAAAGGTAAACGTATGTTTTTGCTGGCTCAGCGTTTGCGCTTCGTGTTCGAGCACGCGCAGCATCATGGGCACATCGACTTTCTCATTCAGCAGTAGCGTCGGCGCAGCCTCAATTTTTGACAGCGTCAGCAGCTGTTTCACCAGCCCTTCCATGCGATACGTTTGTTCGCGCATGGTATGCAGCGCTTTTTCACGCGTCGTCCCTTCCAGCGGATGCTCCTGCATCATTTCCAGGTACCCTTGTAACACCGTCAGAGGCGTACGCAGTTCATGGCTGGCGTTGGCGAAAAAGTTACGTCGTGAACCTTCCAGTTGATGCATCTGGGTAACGTCGCGCGCCACCATCAGCAGTTGCTTATCGGTATAGGGCATCACGCGAATTTCCAGATGCCGTCCGGTATTGAGTACCAGATTGATCGGTCGGCTAAAATCGCGCGTTTTCAGATATTGTGTAAATTCCGGGTAGCGCAACAGGTTAAGAATATTTTGCCCGCTATCGTCCGGCCAGCGCAGTCCCAGAACCTGCTGGGCCAGTCCGTTACACCAGAAGATACCGCCTTCTTCAGTGGTCAGCACCACCGCGTCGGGTAGCGATTCCGCCCCGCTACGAAAACGTTTAATCAGATTACCCAGTTCACGACGGCGCTTTTTGTTGCGCAGTTGCATTTGATGCAGCCCGTACAGCAACGGCTCCCAACTGCCTCGCCCCGGCGGCGGCGTCATGCTTCTGTCGACCCATAGCCACCAGGACAAACGTAATAAATTCCAGAAATGCCAGATAAGCAGGCCCGTTACCGACGCCAGCAAAAACCAGGGCAGGTAACCGAAAAAAGCGCTAAGGATAAATGCCGGTATGCAGCACAGGATCAGCTCCAGTACCAACCTTTTCCATGACAATCGTTCTAGCAAACGTCTTACTCCCTATACGGCCTAATCCTTCAGGCCCTGATTCTTGTCAGTCAGAAGCGGGTTGAAAAACGATATCCCGTCCCGCGAACCGTCTGCACCATACGATCGTGTCCGCTGTGCTCCAGCGCCTTACGTAAGCGGCGGATGTGCACATCCACTGTCCGGTCTTCCACGTACACATTGGTTCCCCAGACATGATTAAGGAGTTGCTCGCGACTGTAGACACGCTCGGGATGAGTCATAAAGAAGTGCAACAGTTTGAATTCGGTCGGCCCCATATCCAGCGGATCCTCACCGGTCATCACGCGATGCGAGGTGGGATCAAGGCTTAGCCCCTGCATCTCTATAACCTCTTCCACCGCCATCGGTGAAATACGACGCAGAACTGCTTTAATACGCGCCACCAGCTCCTTGGGAGAAAAAGGCTTGGTAATATAATCATCCGCGCCGGTTTCCAGCCCCCGGACGCGATCTTCCTCTTCCCCCCTCGCCGTCAGCATCATCACCGGGATATCCCGCGTCATCGCTTCGCGCTTGAGATGTTTAATAAACTGTAGACCAGAGCCGCCGGGAAGCATCCAATCAAGCAGGACGAGATCCGGCCAGGGTTCATTGAGTTGGTTCACAGCACTGTCATAGTCTTCGGCTTCAACGGGTTGAAATCCGTTTTGCTCGAGCACGAAGCAGACCATTTCACGAATTGGAGCTTCATCTTCTACGACCAGAATACGTCTCGCCATGATTTGCCCTGTTTGTAATTAAATCGTTTGCCATCAATACAGTGCCATTATGCGTCAGTTTTATGACAGATTTATGAAAAGATAGTCCAGGTTTAACGCAGCCCGGCGAATTATGACAGCCCGGAGACAAGATATTCCCACTCGTGAAGGGTTATAATCCCCGCCATTGTTTTACCGTCATGGAACTCTTATGCGCATCCTTCACACGTCTGACTGGCATCTGGGCCAAAATTTCTACAGCAAGAGCCGCGCCGCCGAGCATCAGGCCTTTCTCGACTGGCTGCTGGAAACGGCACAATCCCAGCAGGTGGATGCCATTATTGTGGCAGGCGATATTTTCGATACCGGCTCACCGCCTAGCTATGCCCGTGAGCTGTATAACCGTTTTGTCGTCAATCTGCAGCAAACCGGCTGTCATCTGGTGGTGCTGGCAGGCAACCACGACTCCGTCGCCACGCTCAATGAATCCCGCGATATTCTGGCGTTTCTCAACACCACGGTGGTTGCCAGCGCTGGCCATGGGCCGCAGATACTGCCGCTACGCGACGGTACGCCGGGGGCGATCCTGTGTCCGGTGCCTTTTTTACGTCCGCGCGACATCATCACCAGCCAGGCTGGGCTGACAGGACAAGAAAAACAGCAGCATTTACTGGGCGCAATCACCGACTATTATCAGCAGCAGTATCAGGATGCCTGCACGCTGCGCGGCGACCACAATCTTCCCATCATTGCGACCGGGCATTTGACCACCGTCGGAGCCAGTAAAAGCGACGCCGTACGTGACATTTATATCGGTACGCTGGACGCCTTCCCGGCGCAAAACTTCCCACCGGCAGACTACATCGCGCTGGGACATATTCACCGGGCGCAGATTATCGGCGGCACGGAACATATTCGCTACTGCGGCGCGCCGATTGCCCTCAGTTTTGACGAGTGCGGCAAAAGCAAATGTGTACATCTGGTGAGCTTTGACGCGGGGAAACTCAGCGCCGTTGAAAATATCACCGTGCCGGTTACGCAGCAGCTTGCGGTACTGAAAGGCGATTTAGCCGCCATTACTACCCAGCTTGAGCAGTGGCGCGGCGTGCAGCAAGAGCCACCGGTGTGGCTGGATATTGAAATCACCACCGACGACTACCTGCATGATATGCAACGTAAGATCCAGGCCTTAACCGAAGATTTACCGGTAGAGGTGCTACTGGTGCGCCGCAGTCGTGAACAGCGCGAACGCATTATGGCCAATGAACGACGTGAAACGTTAAGCGAGCTGAGCGTGGCAGAGGTTTTTGACCGCCGCCTGGCGCTGGAAGAACTCGAAGAACCGCAGCGTGAGCGGCTTAACCAGCTGTTTAGCGCAACCTTACAAACGCTTGCCGGGGAGGCTGAAGCATGAAAATTCTCAGCCTGCGCCTGAAAAATCTCAACTCCCTGAAGGGAGAATGGAAAGTCGATTTTACGGCAGAACCGTTTGCCAGCAACGGGTTGTTCGCCATCACCGGACCAACGGGTGCGGGGAAAACGACCCTGCTGGACGCAATTTGCCTTGCGCTGTACCACGAAACGCCACGCCTGAATACCGTGTCACAGTCGCAAAACGACCTGATGACCCGCGACACCGCGGAGTGTCTGGCCGAGGTCGAGTTTGAGGTGCGGGGCGAAGCCTACCGCGCATTCTGGAGCCAGAACCGGGCACGCAATCAGCCGGAGGGCAATCTGCAGGTCCCTCGCGTAGAGCTGGCCCGCTGCTCCGACGGTAAAATCCTCGCCGATAAGGTCAAAGATAAGCTGGAGATGACCGCCGAGCTTACCGGGCTGGATTACGGACGTTTTACCCGTTCGATGCTGCTGTCTCAGGGGCAGTTTGCCGCATTTCTCAATGCCAAACCGAAAGAACGCGCCGAGCTGCTGGAAGAGCTGACCGGCACTGAGATCTACGGCCAAATCTCCGCCATGGTATTTGAAAAGCACAAATCAGCGCGTACGGAACTGGAAAAACTGCAGGCCCAGGCCAGCGGTGTTGCGCTGTTAGCGCCAGAGCAATTGCAATCCCTGACAGAAAGTTTGCAGGTACTTACTGACGAAGAAAAACAATATCTTACCTGCCAACAAGCCCAGCAGCAGCACCTCAACTGGCTCATGCGGCAAAATGAGCTACAGGCGGAGATAAACCGCCACCAGCAGGCATTACAGGCTGCACTTCAGGCGCAGGAAGACGCGCAGCCGCAACTCGCGGCGCTGAGTCTGGCACTCCCGGCCAGAGCGTTACGCCCACACTGGGAGCGAATCCAGGAACAAACGGCTACGATAGACCGTACGCGACAGAAGATTCAGGAAGTGAATGCTCGCTTACAAAGCAGCTTAGCGCTGCGCGGACGTATTCGTCAGCAGGCACAAACGCAGTCAGCCGCTATGCTCGCCGGACAGCAAACGTTAACCGACTGGCTGAAGGAACAGGACCGCTTCCGCTTGTGGAGTAGCGAACTGGCAGGATGGAAAGCGCTGCTGGCCCAACAGTCCGACGCCAGCGCCCAACTGCGCCAGTGGCAGCAGTTGCGGGAGAACGACACGCGCAAGCTCGATGCGCTGGCGCTTCCCACGCTGACCCTTTCGGCACAACAGGTAACGGAAGCGCTGGCGCAACATGTGCAGCTTCGTCCGTTACGCCAGCGGCTGAGTAATCTGCACGGGCAAATCGCCCCGAAGCAAAAGCAACTGGCGCAGCTACGCGCCACGCTTGTGCAGCGTCAGCAGGAGCTGGCCCAGCGCAATGCGGTGCTTACAGAAAAGCGTCAGCGCTATAAAGATAAAAATCAGCAGCTTGCCGATGTGAGAATCATTTGCGAGCAGGAAGCCCGGATCAAAGATCTGGAAAGCCAGCGGGCACTATTGCAATCCGGCATGCCTTGCCCACTTTGCGGCTCCACCACGCACCCGGCGATTGAGCGCTATCAAACGCTCGAACTGAGTGTGAATCAGACACGGCGTGAAGCGCTGGAAAAAGAGGTCAAAACGCTGGCCGATGAGGGTTCAACGCTACGCGGTCAACTTGAGGCGATAACCCAGCAACTTCAGCGCGATGAACGCGAAGTACAAACGCTTTCTCAGGAAGAGCAAGCACTTACTCAAGAGTGGCAGACAGTCACCGCCAGCCTCAACGTGACGCTGCAACCGCAGGATGACATCGCCCCGTGGCTTGCCGCCCAGGAAGAGCACGAGCAGCAGCTTCACCAACTGAGTCTGCGTCATACCCTGCAGGCGCAAATCACCGCACACACAGAGCAGATTACTCAGCTCCAGCAGCATATTGACCAGCGTCAGGCAACGTTAACCGCCGAGCTGGCCCGTCATGGTCTGTCCCTTCCGACCGAGGCTGAAGTCGCCTCATGGCTGAGCGAACGGGCGAACGAAGCGCAAATGTGGCAGCAGCGCCAGAACGAACTGACTGAATTACAGGCTCGAATCGCCCAGCTTGCGCCGGTGCTGGAAACGCTGCCTGAAACCGATGCGCTTGGTGAAAACATTGAGAATCTGTCGCTGGAAAACTGGCGGCAGGTGCACGACGATTGCCTCTCTTTACAGGGGCAGTGGCAAACCTTACAGCAGCAGGAGGCGCAGGACGTTCAGCGCGCTGCAGAAATTCAGGCGCAGTTTGATACCGCATTGCAGGCCAGCATCTTTGCCGATCGCGACGCCTTTGTTGCCGCTCTGCTGGATGAAGAGACCTTTAACCGTCTTGAACAATTGAAGCAATCACTGGAAGGCCAGCGACAGCAGGCGCAAACGCTGCTTAATCAGGCGCAGCAGGCGCTGGCGACTCATCAACAACAGCTACCAACCGGGGTGGATCTCACGCTCACCGTGCAACATCTTCACGACGCGCTGGCGCAACTCACCCAGCAGCTACGGGAGAACACCACTCGTCAGGGCGAAATTCGCCAGCAGCTCAAGCAGGATGGTGAAAACCGCCAGCAGCAGCAGGCGCTGATGCTCGAGATTGCGAAAGTCGCACAGCAGGTCGAAGACTGGGGCTATCTGAACGCGCTGATCGGCTCGAAAGAGGGAGATAAATTCCGCAAGTTTGCCCAGGGGCTGACGCTGGATAATCTGGTCTGGCTTGCCAACAACCAGTTGACCCGTCTGCACGGTCGCTATCTGTTGCAGCGCAAGGCCAGCGAAGCGCTGGAGCTGGAAGTGGTTGATACCTGGCAGGCCGATGCCGTGCGTGACACGCGTACGCTTTCCGGCGGCGAGAGCTTCCTCGTGAGTCTGGCGCTGGCGCTGGCGTTGTCCGATCTGGTCAGCCACAAAACGCGAATTGACTCCCTGTTCCTCGACGAAGGTTTCGGCACGTTGGACAGCGAAACGCTGGATACCGCCCTGGATGCGCTCGATGCGCTCAACGCCACTGGCAAAACCATTGGTGTCATCAGCCACGTTGAAGCGATGAAAGAACGCATTCCGGTGCAGATCAAGGTCAAAAAAATCAACGGACTGGGCTACAGCAAACTCGATAAAATGTTTGCAGTTGATGCCTGATAGCATCTCAGCTCCAGAAGGCCGGATATGCGCCAGCGCTATCCGGCACGGCACATAGCACGATCGTGAATACACAAAGACGGATATGAAATGGCATTCCACTTCGCTTATCCGCAAGCTATCTCTATTGGCGGCGAACGTTCGCCGCTATGGCGCATATCGTGCGTCTTTCA
Organism: Citrobacter sp. S46_ASV_140; assembly: GCF_018919545.1. NCBI lineage: Bacteria > Pseudomonadati > Pseudomonadota > Gammaproteobacteria > Enterobacterales > Enterobacteriaceae > Citrobacter > Citrobacter sp. S46_ASV_140. The sequence goes on along the minus strand of NZ_JAHLRC010000106.1, from coordinate 3,642 downwards.
TGTTGGCAGGTGGTATGAAAAAAGTCATTTTCTCTTTAGCTCTGGGGACATTTGGGCTGGGCATGGCCGAGTTTGGCATCATGGGTGTACTCACCGAGCTGGCGCGGGACGTGGGAATTTCCATCCCTGCAGCTGGCCATATGATTTCGTTTTACGCTTTTGGCGTGGTGCTGGGCGCACCTATTATTGCGCTCTTTTCCAACCGCTTTTCTCTCAAGCATATTCTGCTGTTTCTGGTCACGCTGTGCGTGATCGGCAACGCCATCTTCACCCTCTCCTCCTCATATTTAATGCTGGCGGTGGGCAGGCTGGTTTCCGGCTTTCCACACGGCGCTTTTTTTGGCGTTGGCGCGATTATCCTGTCGAAGCTGGCCCGTCCGGGAAAAGTCACCGCCGCCGTCGCGGGCATGGTTTCGGGTATGACCGTTGCTAATCTGATTGGTATTCCCATCGGCACCTGGCTGAGTCAGGAATTTAGCTGGCGCTACACGTTTCTGCTGATAGCCGTCTTTAATATCGCCGTGATGGTCTCGATAACTTTTTGGATACCCAACATCAGCGATGAAGCCAAAGGGAAACTGCGCGAACAATTTCACTTTTTGAAAACCCCCGCCCCGTGGCTCATCTTTTCCGCCACCATGTTTGGTAACGCCGGGGTTTTCGCCTGGTTCAGCTACGTCAAACCGTACATGATGTTCATCTCCGGCTTTTCCGAAGCGCTGATGACCCTCATCATGATGCTGGTGGGATTGGGAATGGTGTTGGGAAATCTGCTGAGCGGTCGCCTTTCTGGCCGCTATACGCCGCTGCGTATTGCGGTAATAACCGACTTTGTAATTGTGCTGGCTCTGCTGCTGCTCTTTGCCTTTGGCGGGATCAAAGCCGCGTCGCTGATCTTCGCCTTTATTTGCTGCGCGGGCCTGTTTGCCCTGTCGGCGCCGCTGCAAATTTTGCTGCTGCAAAATGCTAAAGGGGGTGAGCTGCTGGGTGCGGCAGGAGGGCAAATTGCCTTTAATCTCGGCAGCGCGATTGGCGCCTGGTGCGGTGGTATGATGCTGACGCTGGGCTTTGCCTACAACTACGTGACGTTGCCGGCGGCGCTGCTGTCGTTTTCTGCGATGTCGTCGCTGCTGCTCTATGGTCGCCTGAAGCGCAGCGTATCCCGGATGACTCCCGCTGCCGGATAGCCTCTGCGCTACCCGGCAACGCGAACATTACTCCTGCGGCCACAACCAGGCCGCGCCGCGCACGCCGCTGGAGTCACCGTGCAGCGCCTTGCGTAGAGGCGTTTCGCACTCGCCGCCAAAGACAAACTGTTTAATCAACGTTGGCACGTTTTGATACAATCGGTCGACATTGCTCATTCCACCGCCCAGCACGATTACGTCCGGATCGAGAATATTCACCACATGTGCCAGTGATTTCGCCAGACGCAGCTCGTACCGACTCAACGCCTGTTCCGCCTGGGCATCCCAGGCATTAACAAGACTGATAATTTCACTGCCCTTGAGCGACTTACCGCTCAGACGCTGGTAGTCGGTGGCAAAACCGGTTCCGGAAATGAAGGTTTCAATACAGCCTTGCTTGCCGCAATAGCAGGGCACTTCCTGCCGATAACGCAGTTCGTCTTCGTCCATCCACGGCAGCGGATTATGCCCCCACTCGCCCGCAGTACCGTTCCCGCCCGTGTGCGCCCGGCCGTTCAGCGCCACTCCAGCGCCACATCCTGTACCGATAATCACCGCAAACACGGTTTGCGCCCCCGCCGCTGCACCATCAACGGCTTCAGAAACCGCCAGGCAGTTGGCATCATTTGCCAGCCGCACTTCGCGATTCAGACGCGTACTCAGGTCTTTGTCAAAAGGTTGCCCGTTAAGCCAGGTCGAGTTGGCATTCTTCACCACTCCGGTGTAGGGCGAAATTGAACCGGGAATGCCCATCCCGACGGTTCCCGACTGCCCGGTGGCCTTTTCCGCCATCTCCACCAGCGCGGCGATGGTTTCTATCGTTTGCCGATAATCATCACGCGGCGTGGGCAGGCGATGGCGAAAAAGCTGTTCGCCTGCATCGCCAAGCGCGATAACTTCCGTTTTCGTACCGCCTAAATCGATACCTATACGCACTGTTTGCTCCTCTTCCCGATTAACAATGCAAGCATAGCGACAATTCGCTATCATGCCCGCTGGATTTAACGACAAGGCCGTGGAAATTATCATGCTGTGGTTCAAAAATTTAATGGTTTACCGTCTTAGCCGCGATGTTTCTTTGCGTGCCGAAGAGATGGAAAAACAGCTGGCATCAATGACGTTCACCCCTTGCGGTAGCCAGGATATGGCAAAAATGGGCTGGGTTCCGCCGATGGGATCGCACAGCGATGCATTAACGCATACCGCCAATGGCCAAATTATTATCTGCGCCCGCAAAGAAGAAAAAATTCTGCCGTCGCCGGTTATCAAACAGGCGCTGGAAGCCAAAATTTTCAAACTGGAAGCTGAGCAAGGTCGCAAACTCAAGAAGACCGAAAAAGACTCGCTGAAAGATGAAGTTCTGCACTCATTGCTGCCGCGCGCCTTTAGCCGTTTCAGCCAGACGATGATGTGGATCGATACCGTCAACGATCTGATCATGGTTGATTGCGCGAGTGCGAAGAAAGCCGAAGATACGCTGGCGCTGCTGCGTAAGAGTCTCGGTTCGCTGCCGGTCGTTCCGCTGACGATGGAAAACCCCATTGAGCTGACGCTGACCGAATGGGTTCGTTCCGGTACAACGGCACAGGGATTCCAGTTACTGGATGAAGCCGAACTAAAAGCGATCCTTGAAGACGGCGGCGTGATCCGCGCGAAAAAGCAGGATCTGGTCTGCGACGAAATCGCCGTGCATATCGAAGCGGGCAAACTGGTCACCAAGCTGGCCCTTGACTGGCAGCAGCGCATTCAGTTCGTGATGTGTGACGACGGCTCTATTAAGCGTTTGAAGTTTAGCGACGAGCTGCGCGATCAGAACGAAGATATTGACCGCGAAGATTATGCTCAGCGTTTTGATGCCGATTTCATCCTGATGACGGGTGAACTGGCGGCGCTAATTAAAAGCCTGGTGGAAGGATTAGGCGGCGAAGCTCAACGTTAAGCCGTAATTACCGAATGGCGGCACAATGTCGCCATTCGTCATTTCTATGCTTACAGATAGCGGCAAAGATAGGATGTTGGCTCTGCCACCTGCAGATGAAACTCGCTGTTGCCCGGTACGTTGAACACGCCCCCTGCGGCATACACCTTCCACTCGGTTTCCCCCGGCAGCAGCACGTTCAGTGCGCCGCTAACGACAGTCATCTCTTCAGGCGCCGCAGTACTAAAGGTATATTCGCCTTCAGCCATCACGCCAACACTGGCGCGGCCAGTACTGCTGCTGGTAAAACCGATCGATTTTACTTTGCCGGAAAAGTATTCATTACTTTGAAGCATACAACTGGCCCTATCTCGTGATTAAGTTGAGAACCAATATAGGGGGCTGACGTTCCACCTGTCACGCAAAATTACGCCAACAGTTCCGAAGCCAGTCGGGCAATCAACACATTAGACAGAAGAACCGGGACATCCAGCGATTTTTGCAGTAAATCGCGATGGCGTTGATTGAACCCCAGAC
>NZ_JAHLRC010000105.1:0-12138 GCF_018919545.1 Citrobacter sp. S46_ASV_140 | reverse complement strand
GTTCAGGCTCGAGGTCGGTGTTCAGACGTAGCGGAAAATCGAGGATCTGCGAAATACGTTGCCGTGGGTTAAGCGACGTTGACGGATCCTGGAAAATCATACGGATACGCTGACTACGGAATGAATAATCACCATATTTTAACGGGTGATCGTCAATCAGCAGCTCACCGCTGGTGGGCTCAATCATACCGGCCAGCATCTTCGCCAGCGTAGATTTACCGGAACCATTTTCACCTATGACGGCGAGCGTCTGACGCTCGCGCAGGGTAAAGCTCAGCGGCTTAACGGCCTCAACGGTCTGACGGCGGAATAATCCCGTCCGGTAGCGAAAGGTTTTGCTCAGATTACGAACTTCGAGCAGGGTTTCTACCATCTCACTCTCTCTCCATGTTCAGCGGGAAATGACAGGCGTAGAGATGATTCTTTGCTCCGGTCAGTCTTGGGGTTTCGATACATTCGCGCTGAGCATAAGGGCAGCGCGGCCCCAGACGACAGCCGATAGGTAATTGTTCCAGCAATGGAATGGCTCCTGGCATGGTATTCAGGCGGCTTTTGTGCGGCATTGCGCTACCAAAATCAGGAATGGCGCGAATCAACGCTTGGGTATAAGGATGATGCGGAATAGTCACCAGCTCTTTACTGGGCGCAGTTTCCACCGTTTGCCCACAGTACATCACGTTAATTTTGTCAGCCCACTGGCTGAGCATTTGCAGGTCATGGCTGATCAACAAAATGGTGGTATTGCTGTTTTGGTTCAGCCGGGTCAGCAGGCGGAAAATTTGCGCCTGAGTGGTTGGCTCCATCGCGTTCGTTGGTTCGTCGGCAATCAGTAAACGCGGCTGATTAGCCAGGGCGATTGCGATCATCACCTTCTGGCATTCGCCGTCGGTCAGCTCATACGGGAAGCTGCGCATCGCATCTTTATGATCTTTTATCCCGACGCGGTGCAGGAGTTCAATCGCGCGGCGTTTACGCCAGCCGATACGCTGCCACCAGCGGCCTTTATAAGTCCATGCCGGAATATTTTGCATCAGTTGTCGTCCAATGCGCTCAGACGGATCGAGACACGATTGCGGTTCCTGAAAGATCATGGAAACGTTATGGCCGACCAGCTTGCGTCGTTCACGCGCGGAAAGGCGCAACAGATCGATATCATCAAAGCGCATGCGGTCTGCGGTTACGCGCCAGTTATCTTTAGCGACGCCGCAAATGGCCTTGGCGATCAGGCTCTTGCCCGATCCAGACTCGCCAACCAGTCCGCGGATTTCACCTTCATTGAGGGTCATGCTGACGCGGTCAACCGCTTTCACCCAGTCGTCGCCGGTTCTGAATTCAATGGTCAGGTTGCGGATATCCAGTAATGGCATTATTCCACCCCCGCAATAATTGCCCGGCGCACGCCATCACCCAGCAGGTTAACCAGCAGCACGCTTATCATAATCGCCGCACCTGGCAGCATAACCGTCCAGGGTGCGACATAAATCAGCTCCAGCGCGTCGCCAAGCATGGCTCCCCATTCTGGTGACGGCAACTGTGCGCCAAGGTCGAGAAAACCCAGCGCGGCGATGTCCAGAATCGCCATCGACAGCGCACGGGTGATTTCAGTGATAAGTCCGGCGGTAATATTGGGCAGAACGGCGAACCACAGGATATTGAGCGTGGTTGCACCGTCCAGGCGAGCGGCGATAACGTACTCTTTTTCCAGCTCGTCATGCACCATGCTGTAGACAGAGCGTACCATGCGCGGCAGCAGCGCCAGCCAGACGGCAAACATCGCGTGTGTCAGATGCGGTCCGGCAAAGGCCACCACAATAATTGCCAGCAGCAGCGAAGGGATCGAGAGCAGGGTGTCCAGAATGTGGTTCAGCACCGCGGAGCGCAAACCGTGCGTTGCACCGGCAACCACGCCCAGGAACAGGCCACATAGTGTGGCGGCGAGGGTGACGACAAACGCGCCGCCAACGGTTGGGGCCGCGCCGCTGAGCAGGCGACTTAACACGTCACGCCCGAGATCGTCAGTTCCGAGGAAAAATGAGACTTCGCCATAGCGCGACCATGACGGCGGTAAAAGCTGATAGCCGAGAAATTGCTGGTCGATGCCATAAGGGGCAAACCAACCACCAAAAATACACAGAATCGCCAATCCTGCGCAGCCATACAGGCCGATCATCGCAGTCGCATCGCCGTAAAAATTGCGCCATGCGGTGCGCAGCGTACCAGGCGGGCGCTTTTCGCTGTAGACGCTATCGTAAGGCATACCATTCCTTATGTTTCAGAGGGTTAGCCATAGCACCCAAAATATCAGAGATGACGTTAACGATGATAACCAGTGAGCCAATCACCATGACGCCCGCCGAAATTGCCGCGTAATCCTGCTGGCGAATTGCGTTAATCAGCCAACGGCCAAGACCTGGCCAGCTAAAGACCATCTCGGTGATCATCGCCAGCGTCAGCATGGTGGAAAACTGTAAGCCCAGACGCGGGATCACCGGCGGAAGGGCGTTGTGCAGAACGTGACGGCGCAGAATGGTTAAGCGTGACAGACCGCGCGTGGCGGCCGCTTTAACATAGTTTTGATCAAAGACCTCAATGGTGCTGATTCGCATCAGGCGAATAACTTCCGTGGTAGGGGCGACGGAAAGCGTCAACACCGGAAGCACCATGTGACGGATTGCGCTGACCAGCATTTCATCGCGCCAGGGCGAGTCGGAGATCCACGCATCAATAATGGCAAATCCGGTAACGGGCTTCACTTCATAGAGAAGATCAAAGCGTCCCGAAACGGGAAGCCAGCCGAGAGTCAATGAGAAGAGCAACGTCAGCAACAGCGCCAGCCAAAAAACCGGAATGGAAAAGCCCATCAACGCTAAGGCGCTGATGCAGCGGTCCTGCCATTTGTTCCGCGTGATCCCTGCCAGCATACCAACGGGGATCCCAACCATCAGCGCAAAACCAAAGGCCAGAATGCACAGTTCCATCGTCGCCGGGAACACCTCCTTCAACTGTTCTGAAATCAACTGGCCGTTAATACTGGATACACCAAAATCCCAGTGAATGAGGCCATTGAACCAGAATACCCAGGCGTTCCACAGCGATGCACCCTGTAACGGCGCATGAGGCGTGAAGTAGCTCAGGCTGAATCCAATAAAGGTCAGGAAGAAGAGGGTGACCAGCAGCAATAAAAAACGACGCAGGGTGAAGATAATCATGGCTTTTTCACCTCATCTTTCTTTTCCCTGGAAACCCCGGCAAAAGATGCATTGCCGAACGGACTCAGCACCAGTCCTTTGATATCGTAACGATAAGCCTGCAGACGCAGTGAAGAGGCCAGCGGCAGGATCGGTAACTCTTTCGCGAGAATATTTTGCGCTTCGTCATAGGCATCAATTCGCGATGAGAGTTGCTGCGAAGAGAGGGCCTTGCGCAGAACGCTGTCAAATTCCGGATTACACCAGTGGGCGAAGTTAGTCTGCGAGTTGATGGCGGCGCAGCTTAGCAACGGTCGGAAAAAACTGTCAGGATCGTTACTGTCCGTCGCCCAACCGGATAACGTTAGATCATGGTTCATATCCATTAATCGCGCCTCCTGAAAACGACCTTCTACCGGAATGATTTTAACTTTCACACCCGCCTGAGCCATGTCAGCCTGAATCAGCTCGGCGGTTTTCAGTGGACTGGGGTTCCAGGCCTGAGAACTGGTGGGTACCCAAAGCTGTAATGTCAGGTTCTCCAGCCCCAGTGCTTTTAACTGCTCGCGCGATTTTGCCGGATTGTACTCTGTAATTTTAGCTTCGTTGTCATAAGCCCACGAGGCACGAGGCAAAATAGATGCTGCGGTTTCCGCCGTCCCGTAGTAGATGGACTGCATCAGCCGTTGGTTATTGATGGCCAGCGCCAGCGCATGCCGCACGGCGGGATTATCCATCGGTGGTTTATTGGTATTGAATGCCAGATAGGCGATGTTCATCCCCGGGCGCAGGGTCAGACGCAGGCGCGGGTCATCACGCAAAATGCTGAGCTGACTGGCGGCAGGCCAGGCCAGAACATCACACTCACCGGTCAGGAGTTTCGATAGACGTCCGGTGCCGCCAGAGCCGAGGTCCACAACCACCTGCGGCATCAGAGGAGTACCACGCCAGAATTTTTCATGGCGCTGCAGTCGAACATATTGCCCTGCGCGATTCTCCGAAAGCTGGTACGGTCCGGTGCCGACGGGTTGTCTGTCGAGCAGCTCCTGACGATCCTGTTTTGCCAATTTAGCCGCATATTCTGCTGACATCACGGAGGCATAGTGCGTGGCGAGGTGCCACATGAAGGAGGCGTCGGGCTGAGTTAAGCGGAACTCAACGGTGTTGTTGTCCAGCTTGCGTACGCTTTGGACGTTATCGGCGAACTGTAGGCTGTCGAAGTAGGGGAAACTGCTACCGTTTACATTGTGCCACGGATGCTGGCGATCAAAGATGCGCTCGAAGGTAAACACCACGTCGTCTGCATTCAGTTTGCGGGTGGGGGTGAACCAGGCCGTCTTCTGAAACTGGACGTCACGACGCAGATGGAAGCGGTAGGTTGCGCCGTTATCCAGCACCTCCCAGCTTTCAGCCAGCTCAGGCACCAGTCGATAGGTGTACGGATCGACATCGAGCAGTCGGTCATACAGCTGGGCTGCCAGGGTGTCGACGATAAGACCGCTGCTCGCTTTTTGCGGGTTGAACGTATTGACCTGCCCGCTAACGCAATAGACAAAGCCGCTGTCACGAATATCAGCATGCGAAGCCTGTTCAGGCGCGGCAGCAGCCTGACCACTCAGAAATCCAGCCATCACGATCAGAGATGATAAAACCAGGCGCATAATTTTAAAGGATTATAAATAAAGAGGCTATCTTACTAATATTTAATGACATTTGCCATTACCGTTTGTGTTTGGGGGCCGTAAGGTGATAACCGCGAATTCAACATCGCGACAGGGTCACCCTTCATACCCGCTATCCACTTTGAATGTACTCTGTTAACTATCTTAGCATTTTCATGACCCATCTGACTCGCTAAAACGCGGGATTCGCTGGCTGACAGAAAAATGTGAGGGGACGTGGGGGAAAATGACCATGACCGCCAGGAGAGAGCATCAGCAATATCGCGGGGAGAATGAAATATAAAAATAACCTCATAATGGCGCTATAGATAATTTCATTCGTTCTCCATTTCGAGAAGGTTGAGATGTTAAGTTTGGTTGCTATTTATTCATGCTGAGCGTTAGATAATTCTTAAATGATAACGGTTTAATGAATCATAGTGTTGGTAAAATATAAGCGAGGCGACGTAGGTAGATGAATACAGGAAAAACAGTTGCATAGGGATTTATTAACGTCTCGCTTCTGAGTGGTATCTCGTTACTCAATGAAATTGTCTGTCCCGTTAAGGTTTTTTATGTATCTCATTGATATATATGGATATAGAAGTCATGAGTTAAGCAGGGTTTAATCTCATAAAATACTCGAAAGCGCGATGCGGTGATTAGTTTATCGGTAGAGGTGATATTACGCGAAATATTAAACTGCGGTGAATTATAAAGGTCATGTCACTCATTTTGGTCTACGCTTAATAATCTTTGTGATAAAAAATGAGAGGTATTTAAATGGCTGACTTAAACAATGAAAAAAAGACCATCAATAAAACTCATTCTGCGCGTTTTCCGGCACCGCCTTTTCCACAGCAGAAGCAACCCTTCCCAGGGCTGGCCGGAAAAATGCAACCGCGTCCCGATCATGGAGAGGAGAGCTATCAGGGAAGCGGTCGATTGAATGGGCGCAAGGTATTAATTACCGGGGGGGATTCAGGGATTGGCCGTGCTGTTGCCATCGCTTATGCCCGTGAAGGCGCTGATGTTGCGATCAACTATTTACCTGATGAAGAAGACGATGCGCGTGAAGTGGTCGACTTGATAAAAAAAGCAGGCAGAAATGTCGTGGCTATCCCCGGAGATATTCGAGATGAAACTTTTTGCGGCCAACTGGTTAAACAGGCGGTAAAAGGGCTGGGTGGGTTGGATATCCTCGTCAATAATGCGGGTCGTCAGCAATTTTGCGAGTCTATTGAGGCGCTCACCACAGAAGATTTCGATGCCACTTTCAAGACTAATGTCTACGCTATGTTTTGGATCACCAAAGCGGCTATCCCCTATCTTTCACGAGACAGCGTGATAATTAATACCTCCTCGGTACAGGCTTATGAGCCTAGTGAAATCCTGCTTGACTATGCTCAGACCAAAGCGGCGATCGTGGCATTTACTAAATCGCTGGCGAAACAGCTGGCACCTAAAGGGATACGGGTTAATGCCGTAGCGCCAGGCCCATACTGGACTGTACTGCAATGCTGTGGCGGTCAACCACAGGAAAAAGTGGAGAAATTTGGGGCAAATGCACCGCTGGGCCGTCCGGGCCAACCGGTGGAAATTGCGCCGCTTTATGTCACTTTGGCCGCTGAAGAGAACAGCTATACATCCGGCCAGGTTTGGTGCTCTGATGGGGGGACTGGAACCCTCTGACGTTTATGCTCCTTGAGTCGAAAAGTCAGAGGGGAAAGTGACTTTAATGGGTTGGTGCGGTCAATAAAGCGTCAAACCCTCCAATATAACGTTGGCAGAGGCGCGCTAAATCTGGTGTTTCTTAAGCAACGCGCGTAGCTGATGGTAAGTCAGACCCAGTAATTCAGCGGCTTTTTTCTGATTAAATTTCGCCTGCTGCAAGCTGGTTTGTAGAAAGTCTTTCTCTTGTTGCTGCTGGAATTCACGCAGATCCAGCGGTAATGCTACAGATGTCTGCTTTGGTGGTGCTGCCTGTGGCTGCGCAACGTGGCGGCGGAAGGGGTCAATGATGATCTCATCCAGCGGGTAATCGCTGGTACCGTGCCGGTAAACGGAGCGCTCCACGACGTTTTTCAGTTCACGAATATTACCCGGCCAACGGTAATGGAGGAGGGTTTCTCTGGCCTCGGCGCTAAATCCCGGAAAAAGTGGTAACCCGATCTCGCGGCACATCTGAATGGCAAAGTGTTCGGCCATTAACATGATGTCGCTTTGACGCTCGCGTAGTGGGGGAAGTTGCACCACGTCAAAGGCCAGACGATCCAGCAGGTCCGCGCGGAAAGTGCCTTCGCTGACCATACGTGGCAGGTCGGCATTGGTCGCGCAGACCAGTCGCACGTTAACCTGCAAGGGCTGGCTGCCGCCGACGCGTTCCAGCTCGCCATACTCAATTACGCGCAGCAGTTTTTCCTGTACCAACATTGGCGCGGTCGCCAGTTCATCAAGAAACAGCGTGCCGCCGTCGGCGCGTTCGAAACGTCCCGGATGGCGTTTTTGCGCACCGGTAAACGCACCGGCTTCGTGACCAAACAGTTCGGAATCAAGTAAGTTCTCGTTGAGGGCCGCGCAGTTAAGCGAAATAAATGGGCCCTGCCAACGGCTGGAGAGGTAGTGCAGGCGGTTGGCAATAAGCTCTTTCCCCGTACCTCGCTCACCGATAACCAGTACAGGTTTATCCAGCGGCGCCAGATGAGAAACCTGTTCCAGCACTTCAATAAAGCTGTTCGCTTCGCCCAGAATATTGTCTTTGTATCCTGCCATGATGAAATTCACCACTTGTTAGTGTTATTCACCAATTTACCCTAATTCTCCCGTCAGGTAAAATCGCATATTTACATTAAAATCAATTATTTAAAAAGTTGGCACGCCAAGTGCATTACGAAAACAGCAGGGCATAGCCCGATATCAGAACAGTAAGTGAGGATTACATTATGGGTATTTTTTCTCGTTTTGCCGACATCGTGAACGCCAACATTAATGCGTTGCTGGAAAAGGCTGAAGATCCGCAGAAGCTGGTGCGGTTAATGATCCAGGAAATGGAAGACACGCTGGTTGAGGTGCGCTCAAACTCCGCACGCGCTCTGGCAGAAAAGAAACAATTATCTCGCCGTATCGAACTGGCCAGCGCACAACAGGCAGAGTGGCAAGAAAAAGCCGAGCTGGCGCTGCGTAAAGAGAAAGAAGATTTGGCGCGTTCTGCCTTAATCGAAAAACAGAAACTGACTGATCTGATTGCTTCTCTGGAGCATGAGGTGACGCTGGTTGACGATACGCTGGCGCGAATGAAAAAAGAGATCGGTGAGCTGGAAAATAAACTCAGTGAAACCCGTGCTCGTCAGCAGGCATTGATGCTGCGCCATCAGGCTGCGAGCTCTTCGCGTGATGTTCGTCGTCAACTGGACAGCGGTAAGCTGGATGAAGCGATGGCACGCTTTGAATCTTTCGAGCGTCGTATCGATCAGATGGAAGCTGAGGCCGAAAGCCATAACTTCGGTAAACAGCAGTCTCTGGATCAGCAATTTGCTGACCTGAAAGCAGATGATGAAATCAGCGAGCAGCTGGCGCAACTTAAAGCCAAAATGCAGCAAGATAAGCAATAATAACATCTGGCGGCGCCCGAACGCGCCGCCGCTCATCACCTGTAAGGAGTACTCATGAGCGCGCTATTTCTGGCTATCCCATTAACCATCTTTGTGTTGTTCGTTTTACCGATTTGGCTCTGGCTGCATTACAGCAACCGTTCCAGTCGTGGCGAACTGGCGCAAAGTGAACAGCAACGTCTGGTAGAACTCAACGATGACGCACAGCGGATGCGCGAGCGCATTCAGGCGCTGGAAGACATCCTTGATGCTGAACATCCAAACTGGAGGGACCGCTAATGGGAGGCGTTAATCTGAACAAAAAACTGTGGCGTATTCCGCAACAGGGCATGGTGAAGGGGGTTTGCGCAGGTATAGCGCATTATCTCGATGTGCCTGTGAAGCTGGTGCGGATCCTGGTGGTGTTGTCCGTCTTTTTTGGTCTGGCCTTTTTCACCTTCGTCGCTTACATCGTGCTGACGTTTGCGTTGGACCCGATGCCGGACAATGTGGTTTCCGGTGAGCAGCAGCCATCAAGCGGCGAGCTGTTGGATGCCGTCGATCGCGAGCTGGCGGCAAGTGAAAAGCGTTTGCGTGAAATGGAGCGTTATGTCACCTCTGATACCTTTTCATTGCGCAGCCGTTTCCGCCAATTGTGAGGATAGAAATGAACAATCGCTGGCAACGTGCCGGGCAAAGGGTTAAGCCGGGCTTTCAAATAGCAGGTAAGCTGGTGCTTTTAACTGCGCTTCGTTACGGCCCGGCGGGGGTAGCAGGGTGGGCGGTGAAGTCCGTCGCCCGACGCCCGCTTAAAATGCTGCTGGCGTTGGTCCTGGAGCCGGTTTTGAGTCGGGCAGCGGCAAAATTATCGAAACGCTATTCAGGTAATCAACGCTGATATCCGAATCAGCAAAAGCAAGCAACAATTAATCAACATTCCCACTGTTAATTTGCGGCAGCTCACAAATACGATTTTTTGGCTGCCAAAATTCTTTTATTATCCCCCTCCTGGCCACCTCAGCCGATTGACAGCTTATTTCCCGCAGAGTAGTCTCTTGACTCATGGGACCGCTACCACGAGAATTGAAGGTGAACCAAAAAATCCAAAAATGCCTGGCAGAAGTTTATGGTGATACGTTTACTTCATGCCACTATGAAGCGCTGATTGCACGTTTAGAGAAATCACAGGGATTAATTAAAAAAATCCGTAAAGCGCATTGGGACGAGGGCGATGTGGTTCTTATTACCTACGCCGATCAATTCCACGGGGCAGGCAAAAAACCACTGCCGATGTTTAATCAATTTTATAATGAATGGCTTAAGTCGACATTTTCTCATGTGCATCTGTTGCCGTTTTATCCGTGGTCATCGGATGATGGTTTTTCCGTAATTAATTACCATCAGGTTGCCGAAGAAACCGGTGACTGGAATGATATTAAGCAATTGGGTAAATCCAGTCGACTGATGTTTGATTTTGTTTGTAACCATATGTCAGCGAAAAGCGAATGGTTTAATAACTATTTGCAACAGCTTGACGGTTATGAAGATTTCTTTATTGCGATGGATCCTGATACGGACCTGAGCAACGTAACGCGTCCACGCGCATTACCGTTACTGACGCCTTTTACGCTGAAAGATAACACCGTACGCTATTTATGGACGACGTTCAGCGACGACCAGATCGATCTCAACTATGCCAACCCGATAGTGTTACTGGCGATGGTCGATGTGCTATTGAGTTATCTTGAGCAGGGCGCCGATTATGTCCGCCTGGATGCGGTTGGCTTTATGTGGAAAGAGCCAGGAACGACCTGTATTCACCTGGAAAAAACGCATCAGCTTATCAAACTATTTCGCGCTATTGCTGACTGCGCGGCGCCTGGTACGGCGATTATTACCGAAACAAACGTTCCGCATAAGGATAATGTGTCCTACTACGGAAATGGCCGTGATGAAGCGCATATGGTGTACCAGTTCTCGTTACCGCCGCTGGTGCTGCATGCGGTACAACGCCAGGATACCTCAACCTTGTGCCAGTGGGCGCAATCACTGGAACTGCCGTCCAGTGAGACCACCTGGTTTAATTTCCTCGCATCGCATGACGGTATTGGTCTCAACCCATTACGTGGTTTGTTACCTGAAGACGAGATCGTGCGGCTGGTGACGGAATTACAACAGGAAGGCGCGCTGGTTAACTGGAAAAATAACCCTGATGGTAGTCGCAGTCCGTATGAAATTAACGTCACATATATGGACGCACTAACGCCAGGCAATTGTAGTGATGCCGAACGTTTTTCCCGCTTTATTCTCGCACATGCCATTTTGCTGAGTTTTCCGGGTGTACCTGCGGTTTACATTCAAAGCATTCTTGGGTCACGCAATGATTATAAAGGTGTCGAGGCGCTAGGTTATAACCGTGCGATCAACCGCAAAAAATATCAAATAAGCCAAATCGAAACGGAGCTGGCAGATGAAACCAGTTTGCGCCACGCTATTTATCATGAATTATCCCGATTAATTGTAATACGTCGTAGTAATAAAGCATTTCACCCTGATAGTGATTTTCAGATTAGCAGTGTTACACCGGCTGTAATGCAAATTAAACGTACGGCGGAAACAGGCGAAAAAATTACCGGATTATTTAATGTCAGCGGTCATACGCAAACCATTAGTATTGATGTTGAAAATGGATTTGATTTGATTAGCGGTAAAACTATTTCGGGTAAAGAATTAACGTTGAACGCCTGGCAGGTCATGTGGGTTAAGTAATAAAAAGGAACATTTCATGCTTAAAACTAAAATTGTGCTGATTTCAGCACTGGTTTCCTGCGCCCTGGTTTCCGGGTGTAAGGATGATAAAACGTCCTCTGTTGCGATTGAATTTATGCACTCTTCTGTTGAACAGGAGCGGCAGGCGGTTATTGCAAAACTGATTGAGCGTTTTGAAAAAGAGAACCCGGGGATCAGTGTCAAACAGGTTCCTGTAGAAGAAGATGCGTACAACACCAAGGTCATTACCCTGGCGCGGAGTGGTTCACTGCCTGAAGTCATTGAAACCAGCCATGACTACGCGAAAGTTATGGATAAAGAATCACTTATCGATCGTAAAGCCGTAGCGCAGGTCATCAACGCTGTAGGTGAAGGTACTTTTTATGATGGCGTGCTGCGTATTGTGCGCACTGAAGACGGTACCGCCTGGACCGGGGTTCCGGTTAGCGCCTGGATTGGCGGGATCTGGTATCGCAAAGATGTGCTGGCAAACGCTGGGCTGGAAGAGCCAAAAGACTGGCAACAACTGCTGAGCGTGGCGCAGAAGCTAAACAATCCTGGTAGTAAGAAATATGGTATTGCGCTGCCCACGGCGGAAAGCGTTTTGACCGAACAGTCATTTTCCCAGTTCGCACTCTCAAACCAGGCCAACGTTTTTGATGCGCAAGGAAAGATAACGCTCAACACACCTGAAATGGCGCAGGCGCTGCAGTATTACCGCCAATTGGCAATGAACACCATGCCGGGCTCAAACGACATCATGGAAGTCAAAGACGCGTTCATGAACGGCACGGCGCCGATGGCGATTTATTCCACCTATATCCTCCCGGCGGTGATTAAAGAGGGCGATCCTAAAAATGTGGGCTTTATGGTGCCGACGGAAAAAAACTCCGCTGTTTACGGCATGCTGACGTCGTTAACCATTACCGC
>NZ_JAHLRC010000104.1:0-12344 GCF_018919545.1 Citrobacter sp. S46_ASV_140 | reverse complement strand
GGGACAATACAATGAAAAAAGTTCTGATTGCCGCGCTAATCGCAGGTTTTAGCCTTTCCGCTACCGCAGCCCAAACCATCCGTTTCGCCACCGAAGCGTCTTATCCTCCGTTTGAATCTATTGATGCGAATAACAAAATCGTAGGGTTTGACGTTGATCTGGCGAATGCGCTGTGTAAAGAGATTGACGCGACCTGTACCTTCACCAATCAGGCCTTCGACAGCCTGATCCCGAGCCTGAAATTCCGTCGTTTTGACGCGGTGATGGCCGGTATGGACATCACGCCAGAGCGTGAAAAACAGGTTCTGTTCACCACCCCGTATTACGACAACTCTGCCCTGTTTGTTGGCCAACAGGGTAAATACACCAGCATTGACCAGCTGAAAGGCAAAAAAGTCGGTGTACAAAACGGTACTACGCACCAGAAATTCATCATGGATAAACATCCGGAAGTGACCACCGTACCGTATGACAGCTACCAGAATGCCAAACTCGATCTGCAAAATGGTCGTATTGACGGCGTATTTGGTGATACCGCAGTGGTGACCGAATGGCTGAAAGATAATCCAAAGCTGGCCGCAGTTGGCGACAAAGTGACGGATAAAGATTACTTCGGTACGGGTCTGGGCATCGCTGTGCGCCAGGGCAATACCGAGCTGCAGCAGAAATTTAACGCTGCGCTGGAAAAAGTGAAGAAAGATGGGACTTACGAGACCATCTACAACAAATGGTTCCAGAAGTAATACTTGATGAATGAATTTTTTCCTTTAGCAAGCGCCGCCGGGATGACCGTCGGCCTTGCCGTTTGTGCGCTGATTATTGGCCTCGCGCTCGCCATGTTTTTTGCCGTCTGGGAGTCAGTAAAATGGCGTCCGGTGGCATGGACGGGCTCAGCTCTGGTCACCATCCTGCGTGGTCTGCCGGAAATTCTGGTGGTTCTGTTCATCTATTTCGGCTCTTCACAGCTGCTGCTGACGCTGGCCGATGGCTTTACGATCAATCTCGGGTTTGTACAAATCCCGGTTCAGATGCAGATCGAAAACTTCGACGTCAGCCCGTTCCTGTGCGGTGTAATTGCGCTGTCATTGCTGTATGCGGCTTACGCGTCGCAAACGCTGCGTGGCGCGCTGAAGGCCGTACCACTCGGACAATGGGAATCAGGTCAGGCGTTGGGTTTGTCTAAAGCCGCGATCTTCTTTCGCCTGGTGATGCCGCAGATGTGGCGTCACGCTCTGCCGGGACTGGGTAACCAGTGGCTGGTATTGCTGAAAGATACCGCGCTGGTCAGCCTTATCAGCGTGAACGATCTGATGCTGCAAACCAAGAGCATTGCCACCCGTACCCAGGAGCCGTTTACCTGGTACATTGTGGCGGCGGCTATTTACCTGGTGATTACGCTGGTGAGTCAGTACATTCTCAAACGCATTGACCTGCGCGCGACACGATTTGAGCGGAGACCAGGCTAATGCTTGAGTATTTACCTGAATTGTTAAAAGGGCTGCATACCAGCCTGACGCTGACGGTCGCCTCCATCGTGGTTGCTCTGGTGCTGGCGCTGGTTTTCACCGTCATCCTGACGCTAAAAACGCCGATTGTGGTCTGGTTGGTTCGCGCCTATATCACGTTGTTTACCGGTACTCCGCTGCTGGTGCAAATCTTCCTGATCTACTACGGGCCAGGGCAGTTCCCGACGCTACAGGAGTATCCGGTACTGTGGCACCTGCTCTCTGAACCGTGGCTGTGCGCCTTAATTGCGCTATCGTTAAATAGTGCGGCTTATACCACCCAGCTGTTCTACGGTGCTATCCGCGCAATCCCGGAAGGCCAGTGGCAGTCCTGTGGAGCGTTGGGGATGAGTAAGAAGGATACGCTGGCGATTCTGTTGCCGTACGCCTTTAAACGCGCCCTCTCCTCGTATTCCAACGAAGTGGTGCTGGTGTTTAAAAGTACCTCACTGGCATACACCATCACGCTGATGGAAGTCATGGGCTATAGTCAGCTGCTGTATGGTCGCACTTATGACGTCATGGTTTTCGGCGCGGCGGGTGTGATTTACCTGATCGTCAACGGTTTGCTGACGCTGATGATGCGCTTGATCGAACGTAAAGCGCTGGCGTTTGAACACCGGAATTAAATCGGTTTTTATGTCTGATGGCGCTACGCTTATCAGGCTACGATTCATCTTCCGTTGTACACTCTCCGGTGAATATGCATAAAGCCAAAATAAAAAAGACGGACAACAACCTAAATTGTCCGTCTTTTTTTATATCAGAAAAAATAGTTAATCATTTTTATTGCATATAAATTCATTAAATGGCATTGTTAATTCACGCCGCAGACACGGTAAATAATCATAAGATTGACAGACGGGAGTTCCACCATGAAAAAGTTAGTACTGGCCGCATTACTTGCTACTTTCGCCGCTGGCGCCTCAGCTGCTGATAAAATTAGTTTTGGTGTATCAGCTACTTATCCGCCATTTGAGTCACTGGATGCAAGCAATAAAATTGTCGGTTTTGACATCGACCTGGCAACGGCACTGTGTAAACAAATGCAGGCTGACTGTACTTTCACCAATCATGCTTTTGATAGCTTGATTCCCGCGCTGAAATTCAAAAAATATGATGCGGTGATTTCCGGAATGGACATCACGCCTGAGCGTAGCAAGCAGGTGGCATTTACTCAGCCTTACTATGCAAACTCCGCGCTGGTGATTGCGAAAAAAGACACCTATAAAACCTTTGCCGACCTGAAAGGGAAACGCATTGGCATGGAAAACGGTACCACGCACCAGAAATACCTGCAGGATAAACACCCTGAAGTGAAAACCGTGGCCTACGACAGCTATCAGAATGCGATTATCGACCTGAAAAATGGTCGTATTGATGGCGTATTTGGCGATACCGCCGTGGTTAACGAGTGGCTGAAAACCAACCCGCAGTTAGGTGTAGCCACTGACAAAGTGACCGACCCACAATACTTCGGTACTGGTCTTGGCATTGCGGTTCGCCCGGATAACAAAGCCCTGCTGGAAAAACTGAATAGCGCGCTGGCCGCAATCAAAGCTGACGGCACGTACCAAAAAATCAGCGATCAGTGGTTCCCACAGTAACGTCCACCCAATCTGAAAAGCCGCATTCTGCGTAATGCGGTTCAGTTAACGCCTCTGTATCAGAAAGCATCACCTGTGTTGGCAGAAGTTATGAATATGCTATCTCACGGTAAGGGTTCCGTTCACCTCATGTGCATCGTTTCTCTGAAACACCGGTTCCTGTGAACGTGTAAAGGGCGTTCTCCGCCACGCCCTTTACAATCCCGGCTCCCTGCGTTTTTTATCTGAACAGCAAAACAGAGTTAACTGGAAGTCAGTGCGTTGCAGCGATGACCCCGGTCAGGCTGAAAATCGATGAGGCGTTGACGGCTGACCGGGTCTGCCCGCAGGGATGCGGGCAGAGGGGACGGCCTGCAGGGACGCAGGCCCGGCCCCGACCCGACAGGCAGACGGCATAAGACGAATGAATCGCGTAGCGACGATTTTCCCGCCGGGAGCCTGGGTTGCAAGGGAGGCGGCGGTGAGCCTCCCTTGCACGTTCACGGGTATCTGCGCTTCAGAGAATTGCTACCGCCGAGGTGAACGGAACCCTGAGCAAGAATCACATGTTCTCCATAATGCTTAACTGAACAGTATTGCGCATCCTGCGGCTTTTTTTATCTCTTCGCCTTCGCTTTCAGTCAGTTCTTACGCCATAAACCCATTCCTGGCGTACACTTGTTAAAACGAAAAAAAGTGAGGCAAACGGATGATAGCGTTCCCTGCCAGTTTACTGATCCTCAACGGAAAAAGTGCTGATAATCTCCCCCTGCGTGATGTCATTGCAGAGCTCCGCGATGAAGGCGTGGAAATCCATGTTCGCGTTACCTGGGAAAAAGGCGACGCCCAACGCTACGTTGATGAAGCTCGCCAGTTAGGCGTTGCAACGGTGATTGCCGGCGGCGGCGACGGCACAATTAACGAAGTCTCGACGGCGCTGATCCAGTCGCAGGGCGGCAATATCCCGGCGCTAGGTATTTTACCGTTGGGAACGGCGAATGATTTTGCAACCAGCGTAGGCATACCCGACGCCCTTGATAAGGCGTTAAAACTGGCTATCGCCGGAAATGCGACTGATATCGATATGGTTCAGGTCAATGATAAAACCTGTTTTATCAATATGGCGACCGGCGGCTTCGGCACACGCATCACCACCGAGACGCCAGAAAAACTCAAGGCCGCATTAGGTGGCGTATCGTACTTTATTCACGGATTAATGCGCATGGATACGCTCAAACCCGACATCTGCGACATTCGTGGGGAAGATTTTCACTGGCAGGGTAAGGCGCTGGTCATTGGTATCGGTAATGGTCGTCAGGCCGGTGGTGGGCAACAGCTTTGCCCGACAGCGCTGATCAACGATGGTCTGCTGCAACTGCGTATTTTTACCGGCGAAGAGCTGCTGCCAGGGCTACTTTCGGCGTTAACGCAATCCGAAGACAACCCTAACATCATCGAAGGCGCATCATCGTGGTTTGATATCCGCGCCCCGCATGAAATTACGTTTAATCTCGATGGCGAACCGCTTAGCGGACAAGAATTTCATATTGAAATCCTGCCCGCAGCGCTACGTTGCAGACTGCCGCCGGGTTGTCCGCTACTGCGTTAACACGACGACACCCCAACTGGAATCAGGCAATGGTGACTTTGCTGTCCAGATAAACATCCTGCACGGCGTTAATCAGCTTAACGCCGTCAGCCATGGTTTTCTTGAATGCTTTTCGTCCAAGAATCAGCCCCATGCCGCCAGCACGTTTGTTAATCACCGCCGTACGTACCGCATCGCTCAGATCGGTTTCGCCGCCAGCCGCACCGCCAGAGTTAATTAATCCGGCGCGCCCCATATAGCAGTTCGCCAGCTGATAACGCACCAGATCGATTGGGTTGTCGCTGGTCAGCTTGCTGTAAACGCGATCGTCGGTGTAGCCAAAGTTGACTGCTTTATACCCGCCGTTATTTTCCGCCATTTTCTGCTTAACGATATCCGCCCCGATAGTGGCTGCCAGATGGTTAGCCTGCCCGGTGAGATCGGCGGAAACATGGTAATCCACGCCATCTTTTTTAAACGCGGAGTTACGCAGATACGCCCACAGCACGGTGACCATGCCCAGTTCATGAGCACGCTCGAACGCCGCAGAAATCTCTTCAATCTGGCGACGGGACTCCTCTGAACCGAAATAGATGGTTGCCCCTACCGCAACCGCGCCCATATTGAATGCCTGTTCTACGCTGGCATACAGCGTCTGGTCAAACGTATTGGGGTAGCTCAGCGTTTCGTTGTGGTTAATTTTTACAAGAAACGGAATGCGGTGCGCGTAGCGACGGGAGACGGAAGCCAGCACGCCATAGGTCGATGCCACGCAGTTACACCCTGCTTCGATAGCCAGTTCCACAATATTCTTCGGATCAAAGTACAGCGGGTTAGCCGCGAACGATGCCCCCGCGGAGTGTTCCACGCCCTGATCCACCGGTAGAATCGACAGATAACCTGTCCCGGCCAGTCGGCCCGTGTTATACAGCGTTTGCATATTACGCAGCACCGCTGGCGGACGGTTGTTATCCACCATCACGCGATCGACGTAATCATGTCCAGGCAGGTAAAGTTGGTCAGAAGGAATGGTCATACAACGATGCTGTAAAAGGTTGTCGGCATCTTTGCCAAGCAACTGCGCAATATCAGTCATAGCTATGCTCCCGTAAGTTCCGATTTGAAACCGGAATGTGGATTGTCCTGACCCGCTTTGTTGCGGGCAGCAATAAGCCTGGTACCGACTGCGTTTTTTTTCCATCTTTAGCGCACTTTTCAGCAACTTCTGCTGGCTCGATTCAGGAAGAAATAATGTTAAGGCGGTCAAATTTAGACCTCAAAGGTATTTTAAAGGTATTATCGAATGGTACTATCAGTGCGTACCTTACCTGTCATGAAGGATTTAAAGATGAAAACTACAGTTAAGCTGTCGTTCATGATGTTTGTAGAGTGGTTTATCTGGGGCGCCTGGTTTGTACCGCTGTGGCTGTGGCTGAGTAAAAGTGGCTTTAGCGCCGGGGAGATCGGCTGGTCCTACGCCTGTACCGCAATTGCCGCGATCCTGTCGCCCATCCTGGTCGGTTCTGTCACTGACCGTTTTTTCTCCGCGCAAAAAGTGCTGGCGGTGCTGATGTTCGTCGGCGCTATATTGATGTACTTCGCCGCCCAGCAAACCACCTTCAGCGGATTTTTCCCGCTGTTACTGGCCTATTCGTTGACCTATATGCCGACGATTGCGCTGACCAACAGTATCGCTTTTGCCAACGTCAGTGACGTTGAGCGTGATTTCCCGCGCATCCGTGTGATGGGGACCATTGGCTGGATCGCCTCTGGTTTGGCCTGCGGTTTCTTACCGCAAATGCTTGGCTATAGTGACATCTCCCCTACCAATATTCCTCTGCTAATCACTGCCGGAAGCTCCGCTCTGTTAGGCGTCTTTGCGTTCTTTTTACCGGATACGCCGCCGAAAAGTACCGGCAAAATGGATTTCAAGGTCATGCTGGGTCTGGATGCGCTGATCCTGCTGCGGGATAAGAACTTCCTCGTCTTTTTCTTTTGCTCTTTTCTGTTCGCGATGCCGCTGGCGTTCTATTACATCTTCGCCAACGGTTATCTGACAGAAGTCGGGATGAAAAACGCCACCGGCTGGATGACGCTGGGCCAGTTCTCTGAAATCTTCTTTATGCTGGCGCTACCGTTTTTCACCAAACGCTTTGGCATTAAAAAGGTATTGCTGCTTGGTCTTATTACTGCGGCTATCCGCTACGGATTTTTCGTTTACGGCGGCGCGGAAGAATATTTCACTTACGCTCTGCTGTTTCTCGGCATTCTGCTGCACGGCGTCAGTTACGACTTCTACTACGTCACAGCCTACATTTATGTCGATAAAAAAGCGCCCGTACATATGCGCACCGCGGCGCAAGGGCTTATCACCCTCTGCTGTCAGGGATTCGGTAGCCTGCTCGGTTATCGTCTGGGCGGCGTGATGATGGAAAAAATGTTTGCTTATCAGGAACCGGTGAATGGTCTTACCTTTAACTGGGCTGGCATGTGGGGATTTGGCGCGGTCATGATCGCCGTCATTGCCGTAATGTTTATGATTTTCTTTCGCGAGTCAGATAAAGAAATCACCGCCATTAAGGTGGACGATCGCGATGTAGCGTTGAAACAAGGGGAAGTAAAATGAAAGCAGAACGTATTCTCGGTGCTCTTTATGGGCAGGCGTTAGGGGATGCGATGGGTATGCCGTCGGAACTGTGGCCAAGAACCCGGGTTAAAGCCCATTTCGGTTGGATCGACCGTTTTTTACCCGGCCCTGCGGAGAATAATGCCGCCTGCTATTTTAACCAGGCGGAGTTCACTGATGACACCTCCATGGCGCTGTGTCTGGCTGATGCCCTGCTTGAGTGCGACGGAGAGATTGTACCCGACGTTATTGGCCGCAATATTCTGGGCTGGGCTGAACGTTTTGATGCTTTTAATAAAAACGTGCTCGGCCCGACCTCAAAAATTGCGCTAAAAGCCATTCGCGACGGCAAACCTGTCGCCGAACTGGAAAATAACGGCGTTACCAACGGAGCGGCAATGCGCGTTTCACCGCTGGGATGCCTGCTCCCCGCGCGCGATCTCGATGCCTTTATCGATGATGTGGCATTAGCCTCCAGCCCGACACATAAATCGGATTTGGCTATCGCTGGCGCAGTGGTGGTCGCATGGGCGGTATCACGCGCTATCGATGGCGGAAAATGGTCAGAGATTGTCGACGCGCTGCCAGCCATTGCCCGGCATGCGCAGCAAAAAAGGATCACTACCTTTAGCGCATCGCTCTCTGCACGCCTTGAACTGGCGCTGAAAATTGTCCGTAACGCTGACGGCATTGAGTCTGCCTGCGAGCAGTTGTATCAGGTTGTGGGGGCCGGAACCAGTACCATTGAATCCGTGCCTTGCGCCATCGCTATGGTTGAGCTGGCGCAGACCGATCCTAACCGCTGCGCCATTCTGTGCGCGAACCTCGGGGGCGATACCGACACCATCGGGGCGATGGCAACTGCCATTTGTGGCGCTCTCCACGGCGTAAGTGCGATTAATCCGGCATTGAAACATGAGCTCGATGCGGTAAATCAGCTGGACTTTATCCGCTACGCCAGTGGATTGATGCGACTGCGCGAGCAGCGGGAGGCACTATGAGCACCACGCGTCTGCAACAACTTCTCCCGCAGTTACGCACACGGCGACCTGTTACGGTGGTGGGTGCGGCGGTGATTGATGTCATTGCCGATGCGTATGCCCTTCCCTGGCGCGGATGTGACATTGAACTCAAACAGCAAGGGGTGAACGTTGGCGGCTGCGCGCTCAATATCGCCGTAGCACTCAAGCGGTTAGGTATCGACGCCAGTAATGCTTTACCGCTGGGTCAGGGGGTGTGGGCCGATATTATCCGCAACCGGATGGCAAAAGAGGGACTGCACAGCCTGATCGATAACGCCGCAGGCGATAACGGCTGGTGCCTGGCTCTGGTCGAGCCGGATGGCGAACGTACCTTTATGTCCTTTAGTGGCGTCGAAAATCAGTGGAACGCTGACTGGCTGGCACAGTTGGAGATCCCACGTCACAGCCTGGTTTATCTCTCGGGCTATCAGTTAGCCTCTCCGTGTGGTGAGTTGCTGGTGCATTGGCTGGAAGGGCTGGAGGAAGTGACGCCGTTTATCGATTTTGGCCCACGCATCGGCGACATTCCCGAGCCCTTACTGGCAAGAATTATGGCCTGCCGTCCACTGGTATCGCTCAATCGGCAGGAGGCGGAAATTGCCGCCGAGCGGTTTGCATTAAGCCAGGATATAGAAGGTTTTGGCGCACAATGGGTGCAACGTTTCGCCACACCGGTGGTGGTACGCCACGATAAAGACGGTGCGTGGTATTTCAGCACACAAACTTCCGGTTGCGTACCGGCATTTGCGACAGCGGTCGTTGATACCATTGGCGCTGGTGACAGCCACGCTGGCGGCATGCTGGCGGGACTGGCGTCTGGCTGGTCGCTGGCTGACGCGGTACTGCTTGGAAACGCCGTGGCGTCCTGGGTAGTTGGGCATCGCGGCGGCGATTGCGCCCCTTCGCGCGAGGCGTTACTCCTCGCACACAAACACGTATAGATCGCTTCGACAATAGCTGATGCTGTATTCAATGGGCCGTTGCTGCTGGTCAAGCGCTACCTGCTTGATCACCAGCACCGGCACTTTGCTGTCCATTTGAATGTGCGCCTGGAACTCTGCGTCAGGCATTCGGGCACTGACACGTGAGCGGGTGCGCTGCGGGAAAATATGCTGGCTGCGAAAATAGTCATACAGTGAAACGCCGATGGCATCCACGTCATGAATTAGATGGGCAGGAACCCATGACTCTTCAATAGAAACCGCATCTTCATCTACGTAGCGAATGCGCTTGAGCAGGAAGACGTCACTCCCCGTGGCAACAGCCAGCTGCTGCGCTACCTCTTCCGGGCAAGGCACAATCCGCTTGTTAACCCACAGCGTATCTGGTTTTTTACCGCGCAACACCACCTGCTGTGAAAAACCACGCGCTTCTTTTAGCGAATACTCGAAGATGTTGTTGATCTGCGTCCCGTAACCGCGGGCGCGCGTCACGACGCCTTCTTCTTCCAAAGCCTGCATCGCCTTACGAACCGTAATTCGCGAAACGCCAGTCAATTGGCTGAGATCGCGCTCGCCGGGCAGGATATTTCCATGTTCCAGAATCCCGCTGCGCACAGCGTTTTTCACCGTTTGCGCAAATTTCATATACAGCGGCGTGTTATCTGCCGCGGAAATACGTTCATTCAGTTGCGCGATAAGCTGGGTATGCGCTTGTTCCATTTATCTTTTTCCTGCAGCCGTTTCTGCAGCCAGTATACTCATTACCACCACGCGTGGAAATGATGCACCGGACCAATTCCCTCACCGACTTCCAGGGTGTCGGCCTGCGCCAATGCCGCTGAAAGCCACAACTTAGCTTCCTGCACTGTCTGTGCCCAGTTGTCATGGCGCGGACGCAGCGCCGCCAGCGCCGCCGATAGCGTACAGCCAGTACCGTGGGTATTTTTGGTCATCACCCTTGGCGCGGTAAAACGCTGTTCGCCATCACGGGTAAAGAGCCAGTCGGGGCTTTGCGCATTCTCCAGATGACCGCCTTTCATCAACACCGCCTCGCAGCCCAGCGCCCGCAGCGCCCTTCCCTGTTCTAACATCTCCTGCTCAGTCTGCGCATGGGGAGCCCCGAGCAGCGCCGCTGCTTCGGGTAAATTTGGGGTGATAATCGAAACCTGCGGCAGCAAATGGGTACGCAGCGTTTCAACCGCCGAAGGAGACAGCAACGGATCGCCGCTTTTCGCCAGCATCACGGTATCCAGCACGACATTTTGCACCCGATGGCGACGCAAGCGTTCGGCGACCGCTTCAACAATATCCGTTTCCGCCAGCATACCGATTTTAGTGGTGTCGATACGCACATCACTGAACACCGAATCCAGTTGTGCGGCGACAAAGTCAGGTTCAATGCGATACACCGACTGCACCCCGCGCGTATTTTGCGCCACCAACGCCGTGATAACCGAGCAGCCGTAAGCGCCAAGCGCCGAGAACGTTTTTAAATCGGCCTGAATACCTGCGCCACCGCTAGGATCGGTTCCGGCAATGGTTAATGCGTTAATCCGTTTCATAGTTGCTCCCGCGCGTTCAGGTTATAGAGGGCGTCGATAAATGCCGGGACAAAACTGCCCGGTCCGGTTGATTGTTGAGTGGCTATTTGTCCGGCCTGTTTCATCCAGCTACAGGCAGAGGCGACGTTATCAAGCCGGTCACCGTGCAGGGCGCAGCTGGCTGCAACGACCGCCGACAGCGCGCATCCGGTGCCCACCACGCGCGTCATCAACGGATCACCGCCGTTCACGCAGACGGTACGCTGACCATCGGTGACATAGTCAATTTCGCCGGTAACCACGACAATGGTCCCAACCTGACGAGCCAGTGCCTGCGCTGCAGGAAGCGCAGCGGCTGCCGTATCGGTCGTATCCACGCCGCGTCCCCCACCGTTCATACCCGCCAGAGCCAGTATTTCCGAAGCGTTGCCGCGGATAGCCGCAGGCTGTAGCGCCAACAAATCCAGACAGAAGCGACGACGAAACTCCAGCGCCCCCACGGCAACGGGATCGAGCGTCCACGGGGTTTTAGCAAGTTGTGCCCGCTCAACTGCGGCGCGCATCGCCGTAGCCCGTTCCCGGGTTAAGGTGCCGACGTTAACCAGTAATGCACTGGCAATAGACGCGAACTGACTGGCTTCCTCAGGCTCGATTACCATTGCAGGTGATGCGCCCAGCGCCAGCAGCGTATTGGCCGTAAAGCTTTGCACGACCTCGTTGGTCATGCAGTGTGTGAGAGGGGAAAGCGTTCTAAATTGGTGTAAGGTTTGAGCCGCGAGTGTGCGGCTGTGCAGGTCAGGCTGCATGGTTCAGCTCCTGCCCGCGCGAAGAAGGGACACGAGCAGTGTCAGACTTCCCTACGCTGGCATTATCCAGATCAGGTGGTACGGGTATTTCTCAGCCTTCACCAGGAAGGGCACCCCGAGTCATTTAGTTACATAAATTCCAATAATATTAACAGCGTAGAGGAAGTAGCTTGCTAAAGCAAGCCCCTGACCGGCGTCCTGTAAACATCCCGCATAATCGTGCCATTCACATCTAGAGATATCTTCCAGCATACTCAATCTGCCAACGAAGGAGATCGCTATGCGTAAAGCCCGTTTTACTGTGCATCAGATCATCACCGTGGTTATGTCGGTTGAAGGAGCCGTAGGTTCTTTCACATTAGAAATCATTCAAGTAAATTTTACTCACAACTATAGTTTCTGTTCAAAGGACAGAAGAAAAGAAGGGTTTTAATCAGTGAATAAAATAATTAACCTGAATCATTTCCAAGTTTGCATTTCACCCATGAAACCAATGAATATCATTTGAAGCATTCACAATCTAAATAATTGACCACGCATCGGCCGATGATAATATAAACTTTTTACTTCATGAAGGTTTTACATGAGAGAATTTAGGCTTATCCGGGCATGGGATGCCGGAAGGGAGCTAGCCCCTGAGGATTTTCAGCATATATTGATCCCTTTCAGAGCTTTCGATGAATCACGAATCTATTACGAATTAGACGCAGAAGAGTATCACTATACAAA
>NZ_JAHLRC010000103.1:0-12401 GCF_018919545.1 Citrobacter sp. S46_ASV_140 | reverse complement strand
GTTGTGTCCCTCAATATGTAGACGATCTGAGCTATCACGGCCGCTGAACTCAGGCGCCGCATGGCATTTTCCCATACTGGTTGTTTTCGCTGCGCCGCTTCTGAAAATTAAATGTTCTAACCTTAATAATTCCTTAATGAAACTGTAGTAAAAGTCATCAGTGTACTGACAAACTTGGGTTATCTGATGAGAAACCGCACAAATATGTTGAGTGTTATTATTCCGTTGTATAACGCGGGTGATAGTTTTCGGGATTGCATGGAATCTTTGATCGCACAGACATGGGCTGCGATAGAGATCATTATTGTGGATGACGGTTCAACGGATAACTCTGTTGATATTGCAAGACATTATGCTGATAACTATTCCCATGTCCGGTTGTTACATCAGGCTAACGCCGGGGCATCTGTCGCGCGTAATCGTGGTCTGGCAGTGGCCAAAGGGGATTATGTTGCATTTGTCGATGCCGATGACCTGGTTTATCCCAATATGTATGAAACCCTGATGACCATGGCGCTTCAGGATGATCTCGATCTGGCACAGTGCAATTCTGATTGGTGCATTTTCGAAACGGGGGACACCTGGCAATCAATACCGACGGACCGTCTGCGGTCTACGGGTGTATTGACCGGCCCCGACTGGTTACGTATGGCATTGGCTTCACGCCGTTGGACGCATGTGGTCTGGATGGGGGTTTATCGCAGAGATGTTATCGAGAAAAACAAGATAGCGTTTATTCCAGGGTTGCATCATCAGGATATTGTATGGACGACGGAGTTTATGTTTAACGCCAAACGTGTGCGATATACCGAGCAATCATTGTATAAATACTTCTTACACGATCAATCAGTTAGCCGTCTTAAAAGACAAGGCTTAAAAAATCTCAATTACCAACGCCACTATATTAAAATTACACGGTTATTGGATAAGTTGAATCGTGAATATGCGGGTCGGATTACTATTTATCCGGAATTTCATCAGCAAATAACCTATGAAGCATTACGCGTTTGCCACGCAGTACGCAAAGAGCCGGATGTCCATATTCGTCAACGCATGATTGCAGAGATTTTTGTCTCTGGTATGTATAAACGCATGATTACTAACGTACGCAGCGCCAAAGTTTTGTACCAGGCGCTGCTATGGTCATTCCGTCTCTGGAAATGGCGCGATAAAACATCCTCGCCTTCTCGTATTGCCCGTAAAACGCTTAATTTACGTTAGCGTTCATAGCGCTGGGTGAGGATGTATTCCCCCAGCCCTGCCATTGCAGGCGCATGTACTGCACCAGCGTGCTTTGGGTGATGCTTTCACCGAGCACGCTGAAGAAGCGGCTGGCGTAAACCGGCTCTAACGGCTGCTTCGGTTTGCATAATCTCACCCCGCGGAAAGGATTACGTGGCGCATCAGGTTTACCATTCTTCGGCGGTGTAAGGTTTGGTCTGGAGGTATCTACCTGTGGTTCATTGAGCAGGCTGCTTGGGCGAACCAGCGTAATGTCCGCAGGCAGGTTATAAAGCATTTGCTGCAGGACGCGAACCGTCGAAGGGTGAGGATGCCCAATGGCAATTGCTGAACCGTTGCGGCGCGCAAGCTCAACGGCACGATTAAACTGACGGCGAATATCGGCTTCGTTTTGCGTGTCATCCAGGAAGACTTTGCGTTTGATAACCTTCACGCCGGTTCCTGATGCTGCGCGCATTGCCTGACTGTTGCCGATGGTCATACTGTCCAGGAAGTAGAGATCGTAGCGTTCCAGCGCCTGCATCACCTTCTGCATACCGAACAGGCTGGAGGTCATCGCGCTGCCCATATGGTTGTTCAGCCCGACCGCATTCGGTACTTTGCTCACCGCGTCGCGAATAATCCGCTCAATCTCTTCGCTGCTCATTTCCGGGCGCAAAGTATCTTTCTCTAACGGCTGTTTGCTCAGCGGCGCCATCGGCAGATGGATTAACACTTCATGCCCGCTGTTATGCGCTTTAATCGCCATTTCACGCGCGTGTGGGGCATTAGGCAGAACGGCAACGGAGAGGGTGGAAGGCATCGCCAGAACCTGATTTTCGGTGTGTGGACGATAGCCGAAATCATCAATAACGATGGCAAGTTTGCCAGCAAAAACAGGTGTTGCGAAGGCCAGCACGCTGGCGAGAGAGAATAATAGACGACGAAATTGAGGCAAAACTTATCTTCCCAACCACGGCTGTGGATTGACCGCCTGACCCTGGCGACGAATTTCGAAATAGAGTGCCGGCCTGCCCTGTCCGCCGCTGCTACCCACAAGTGCAATAGGCTGCCCGGCGCGAACCTGCGTACCGACGCTGACCAGCGCGCTCTGGTTATAACCGTACAGGCTCATATCGCCTTTACCGTGCTCAACGACGACTACCAGGCCGTAACCCTGCAACCAGTCCGCCAGAATGACGCGACCATCGGCAATGGCTTTAACCTCGGTGCCTTCGGATGCGCCAATAACCATCCCCTTCCAACGTAGCTCACCTTGCAACTGTTCGCCATAACGATGTAGCGTTGGGCCACGAACGGGCCAGAATGCCTGGCCGCGTGGGGAACCTAAACCGCCGGTACGGGACATCAGTGATTTTTCGCTTTCGGTTGGCTTGTAGGTTGAGCCTTTCCGTGACGCATCCTTTTGTTTGTCACGTACGGCCTGCGCCTCGCGAGCTTCACGTTCCGCGCGAGCTTTGGCTGCGGCTTCGGCACGAGCAATGCTGCTGCGCAGGCGTGATTCGTTGGCGCGCATTTCGCCCAGTTGCTGCTGACCCTGCTGAATCGATGACTCCAGACCCGAGAGCGTCTTCTTGCGTTCATTACGCGCCTGCTCCAGCTTAGCCTGCTGAGCGCGCTGTTCGTACAGCAACGTCTGCTGTTCGCTCTGCTTATCTTCCAGCTCGGCTTTTTGCGAGTCGACCTCTTCGCGGGTTTGTTTCAACTGCGCGATGGTTTCCTGCCGCGCCTGGTTCAGATAGCCGAAATAGGCCTGCAGGCGTTGCCCGCGCTGGCTCTCCTCCCCGCTCAGAATGAGCTGAATACCAGTGTGTTCGCCCTGGCGAAACGCTGCGTCAAGTTGGGCTGCCAGGCTACGCTCTTGCGCAGCCCGCTGTTTTTCCAGCTTCGCGAGGGCGGCATTCATTTCAGTGATTTGCGCATTCAGCTGCGCCAGCGAGTTTTGCGTTTCGCGTAGTTGCCTGGCAGCAACGGCGATGGCCTGTTCCTGAGCTTTAAGTTGAGCGAGGAGAGTGGAGCGTTGTTGTTGTTGTTGGCGTACCGCGCGTTCTTTTGCCGCGATATCAGCCTGAATAGATTTGAGCTGATCGCGCTCGTCCGCGTGGGCGGAAAAGGCGCACAGCAATACGCCAGCGCTAAGCGCGCTGGCGTAGAACAAGGGCCTGACTGAAAGCTTTTGCAGTTTCACGGCCCAAGTGATGGTATTAATCGCCTTTCCCCTCATGGGGAGGGATTATTCCACGATGAACAGCGGCTTACCAGTCATCTCTTGCGGGATTTCCATACCCATCAGCGTCAGCATCGTCGGGGCGATATCAGAAAGTTTGCCGCCTTCAACTGCTTTGACGTTTTTACCACCGACATAAATCAGCGGAACGGGCAGGTTGGTGTGTGCTGTATGCGCCTGACCGGTGGACGGATCGCGCATTTGCTCTGCGTTACCGTGGTCCGCGGTGATCAGCAGTTGGCCGCCAACGGATTCAACCGCTTTAGTCACCTGCTCAACGCAGTGATCCAGCGCTTCAACCGCTTTAACCGCAGCTTCCATCACCCCGGTGTGACCAACCATGTCGCCGTTCGGGTAGTTACAAATGATGGTGTCGTATTTTCCGCTCTGAATCGCAGCAACCAGCTTCTCGGTCAGCTCAGCAGAGCTCATTTCCGGCTGCAGATCGTAGGTCGCGACTTTCGGCGAATTGATCAGGATGCGATCTTCGCCTTTGAACGGCTCTTCTACGCCGCCGTTAAAGAAGAAGGTCACGTGGGCATATTTTTCAGTTTCGGAAATACGCAGCTGCGTTTTGTCATTCTTCGCCATCCACTCGCCAAGGGTGTTGGCCAGAGACGCTGGTGGGTAAGCAACAGCCGTTTTGATGTCGGCTGCGTATTCGGTCAGCATCACAAAGTTGAGGTTAACGACTTTCTTACGGGCGAAGCCGTCGAAGTCAGCGTTAACAAACGCACGGGTGATTTCACGCGCACGGTCAGCACGGAAGTTCATGAAAATCAGCGTATCGCCGTCTTCCATGGCGGCTTCAGCCTGGCCTTCAGCACGGATCACGGTCGCTTTCACGAATTCGTCGTTTTCGTCGCGGGCATAAGCAGCCTGCAGGCCTTCAACAGCCGTAGCGAACTGGAACTCGCCTTTTGCCAGCGTCATCAGGTCATAAGCCTGTTCAACGCGATCCCAACGGTTGTCGCGGTCCATGGCGTAGTAACGACCGATGATGGACGCTACGCGGCCTTTGCCCAGCGCGGCAAATTTCTCTTCGAATTTCTGCAGCGAATGTTCAGCGCTGCGCGGCGGGGTATCACGGCCATCAAGGAAAGCGTGCAGATAGATTTTCTCAGCACCGCGTTCAGCTGCCATTTCGACCATCGCCATGATGTGATCTTCGTGGCTGTGAACGCCGCCAGCAGAGAGCAGGCCCATGATGTGAACCGCTTTGCCGCTATTTTTTGCCTGGTCGACCGCATCGGTCAGCACTGGGTTAGCGAAGAAAGTCCGTTCTTTAATTTCAACATCCAGACGGGTCAGGTCCTGATACACGATGCGGCCCGCGCCCAGGTTGACGTGACCCACTTCGGAGTTGCCCATCTGGCGATCGGGCAGGCCGACTTCCAGGCCAGAGGCATCAATCAGGGTATGCGGACGTTTTGCCCACAGAGCATCCATTACCGGGGTTTTGGCATTAAAGATGGCGTTATCCTGGCTGTCTTCACGATAGCCATAGCCATCCAGAATCACCAGTACCATAGGTTTTTTAGAAACCGACATTGCGACAACCTCACACTCAATAGACAAAAATAATTGCGTAATTTTACTACAGCTGAATCGATAAAATAGCCCCAGAAGATCAAATAATCGACCAGAGCGTGTCGCAGAGGGCGCGGATTTACGTTTTTTTTTCCGTAGCGCCCCGCAAAAATGCAATCCAATGCACGCTCTGGCTGTATTTGCGCCAACGCGCAGGTATACTCCTTTCCTGGTTTTTTAATCACTAAGTCGGGAGTTGTTACCCCCCATGCAAGAAATTATGCAATTTGTTAGTCGCCACCCTGTATTGAGTATCGCCTGGATTGCGTTACTGGCGGCTGTATTATTTACCACGTTTAAGAGCCTGACTTCGAAAGTGAAGGTAATTACGCGCGGAGAAGCCACTCGTCTTATCAACAAAGAAGATGCGGTGATTGTGGATTTACGTCAGCGCGACGACTTCCGCAAAGGCCATATCGCGGGCTCCACTAACCTGCTGCCGAGCGAAATCAAAGCCAACAATTTTGGCGAGCTGGAAAAACACAAAAACAAACCTGTTATTGTGGTTGATGGCTCTGGTATGCAGTGCCAGGATTCAGCAACTGCGCTGATTAAAGCCGGTTTTGAGCAGGTATCTGTACTGAAAGACGGCGTAGCGGGCTGGAGTGGCGAGAATCTGCCACTGGTTCGCGGCAAGTAATTTACCCGTCTTCTTTCATGCCGCAGGGTAAAAGAACACTGGAGATAAGTCATGGCCAATATTGAGATCTATACCAAAGCGACCTGCCCGTTTTGCCATCGCGCAAAGGCGCTGTTGAACAGCAAGGGTGTGAGTTTCCAGGAACTTCCGATTGACGGCGATGCCGTGAAGCGTGAAGAGATGATCAAGCGCAGTGGCCGTACAACGGTTCCGCAGATTTTTATTGATGCACAGCACATTGGTGGTTGTGACGACTTGTATGCGTTGGATGCACGTGGTGGACTGGATCCACTGCTGCGTTAAGGCGTACCGAAGTATTTAAAGGACAACACTAAAGGGTTTTCTCAACATGTCAGAACAAAATAACACTGAAATGGCTTTCCAGATCCAACGTATTTATACCAAGGATGTGTCTTTCGAAGCGCCAAATGCACCACATGTTTTCCAGAAAGATTGGCAGCCAGAGGTTAAACTGGATCTTGATACCGCATCTACCCAACTGGCAGATGATGTGTATGAAGTAGTGCTGCGTGTCACCGTAACGGCTTCTCTGGGTGAAGAAACTGCGTTCCTGTGTGAAGTTCAGCAGGGCGGTATTTTCTCCATCAGTGGTATTGAAGGGACTCAGATGGCGCATTGCCTTGGTGCATACTGCCCGAACATTCTGTTCCCGTATGCCCGCGAATGCATCACCAGCCTGGTTTCCCGCGGTACATTCCCGCAACTGAACCTTGCGCCGGTCAACTTTGATGCGCTGTTCATGAACTATTTACAGCAGCAGGCTGGCGAAGGTACTGAAGAACATCAGGATGCCTGATGAACCAAAGTAATGCTTCAATGACTGTGATTGGTGCCGGCTCGTACGGCACCGCTCTTGCCATCACCCTGGCAAGAAATGGCCATCAGGTTGTCCTGTGGGGCCATGATCCGAAACATATCGCGACCCTCGAGCACGATCGCTGCAACGTCGCGTTCCTCCCTGATGTGCCTTTTCCCGAAACGCTGCGCCTGGAAAGTGATTTAGCCACTGCGCTGGCCGCCAGTCGTAATATTCTGGTGGTGGTGCCGAGTCACGTCTTTGGCGAAGTGCTGCGCAACATCAAACCGCTGATGCGTCCTGACGCTCGTCTGGTCTGGGCGACAAAGGGTCTGGAAGCGGAAACGGGACGTCTGCTGCAGGACGTCGCGCGTGAAGCGCTGGGGAATTCTATTCCACTGGCGGTTATCTCCGGTCCGACGTTCGCCAAAGAGCTGGCGGCGGGCATGCCGACGGCGATTTCTCTGGCCTCGACGGACGACACCTTTGCTGACGATCTCCAGCAGTTGCTGCACTGTGGCAAGAGCTTCCGCGTTTACAGCAATCCGGATTTCATTGGCGTGCAGCTTGGCGGCGCGGTGAAAAACGTCATTGCGATTGGCGCGGGGATGTCTGACGGCATCGGTTTCGGCGCGAATGCGCGAACCGCATTGATCACCCGTGGACTGACCGAAATGTCTCGTCTTGGCGCGGCGTTGGGTGCCGATCCTGCCACCTTTATGGGGATGGCGGGTTTAGGCGATCTGGTGCTGACCTGTACCGACAACCAGTCGCGTAACCGTCGTTTTGGCATGATGCTCGGCCAGGGGATGGACGTGCAGGGGGCGCAGGACAAGATTGGTCAGGTGGTTGAAGGCTACCGCAATACGAAAGAAGTTCGTGAATTGGCGCACCGTTTTGGTGTTGAGATGCCAATAACCGAGGAAATTTATCAAGTATTGTATTGCGGAAAAAACGCGCGCGAGGCAGCATTGACGTTATTAGGCCGTGCACGCAGGGACGAGCTGAGTCGCCACTAGCTGTAAGGAACTGTTGAATATAACGACCCGACCCGCGAAGAACGGGTCGGTCGTTTTGCTACCTTCTGGAGTACGCAATGCCGTGTGAAGAACTGGATATCGTCTGGAAAAACATTAAAGCGGAAGCCCGGGCACTGGCGGAATGTGAGCCAATGCTGGCCAGTTTTTATCACGCAACGCTGCTCAAGCATGAAAACCTCGGTAGTGCGCTGAGCTATATGCTGGCGAATAAACTCGCTTCCCCGATCATGCCCGCCATTGCCATTCGCGAAGTCGTGGAAGAGGCCTACGCGGCCGATCCTGAAATGATTGCCTCAGCGGCCTGTGATATTCAGGCGGTACGCACGCGTGATCCGGCTGTCGATAAATATTCCACCCCACTTCTGTATCTGAAGGGCTTTCATGCGCTTCAGGCCTACCGTATCGGTCACTGGCTGTGGCATCAGGGACGTCAGGCGCTGGCGATCTTCCTGCAAAATCAGGTGTCCGTTAGCTTCCAGGTAGACATTCACCCGGCGGCAAAAATTGGCCGTGGGATTATGCTCGATCACGCCACAGGTATTGTGGTCGGTGAAACTGCCGTGATTGAAAACGACGTCTCTATTTTGCAATCCGTCACGCTGGGCGGGACCGGTAAAGCCGGCGGTGACCGCCATCCGAAAATTCGTGAAGGCGTGATGATTGGCGCGGGAGCAAAAATTCTCGGTAACATTGAAGTCGGGCGCGGCGCGAAGATTGGCGCAGGTTCCGTCGTTTTACAGCCGGTACCCCCGCATACCACTGCAGCAGGCGTTCCGGCTCGCATCGTCGGTAAGCCTGACAGCGATAAGCCGTCCATGGATATGGATCAGCATTTCAACGGGATACATCATACTTTTGAGTATGGAGATGGTATCTGATTTCGAGCTATCTTACTTGGCAGATTGAACCTGGGCTGCGTGTACGCTCCGGTGACTGCGCGCAGTCCGTGTTCAATCTGTCTGCGCCGATAACGCTCGAAATGAATTCCATCAAATTAATGTAGGTCGGATCAGGCGCTAGCCGCCATCCAACAATCATCAGCTACGCAGTACCGCGCCCGGATACCCTAGCTGGCGCCAGGCCTCATACACCACCACTGACACCGCATTTGACAGGTTCATGCTGCGACTGTCTGGCATCATCGGAATACGAATTTTTTGTTCGGCCGGCAGCGCGTCAAGGATGCTGGCTGGCAGACCGCGTGTTTCCGGACCAAACATCAGATAATCCCCGTCCTGATAGCATACCGCGCTATGCGCTGGCGTACCTTTGGTGGTCAGAGCAAACAGGCGCTGCGGATGTTCTGCGGCGACGAAGGCGGCGTAATCAGGGTGGCGTAGCACGGCGGTAAATTCATGGTAATCCAGCCCCGCGCGACGCAGGCGCTTGTCGTCCCAGGTAAAGCCCATTGGCTCTATAATATGCAGACGAAAGCCGGTGTTGGCGCAAAGACGGATAATATTGCCGGTATTTGGCGGGATTTCTGGTTCGAATAAAACGATGTTAAGCATACTGCCCCCTTGATAACGGGGGGCAGAATAGCAGAAAGAGCGGGTACTATGCGACGGTCAGCGCGTGCGGTTTATAGCGCTGCAGCTTGTAAATTGTCGCGGCAGCAGCGACCAGGGCCGGAAGGCTGAGGAACATTAAGATACTGTCTGCCTGCCATTGCAGGGAAAGCAACTGGGCGCTCATCATCGTTCCGGCTACGCCGCCGAAGCGGCCCACGCCCTGCATCCAGGCAATGCCCGTCGCACGGCAGTGGGTTGGATAAAACGTGGCGGCCAGCGTCTGCAGCCCGGACTGCGCGCCGTTCATGGTAATCCCCATCAGGAAGATCAGTGCGCCGAACAAGATGATGTGGTTATGTTCAAACCCGAGAGCGAGGGCAAACAGCATCGTCAGAATAAAGCCGAGTGAGACCACTTTATGGGCTTCCCAGCGGTCCATTAACCAACCGGCCAGCAGGATCCCCGCCGTACCGCCAAAGGTAAACAGCGATGTCAGCCAGGCGGATTCGGCCAGCGGATAGCCCATTCCCAGCATCAGCGTTGGCATCCAGCTCAGCAGCACGTAATAGATAACCAGCCCCATAAAGTAGGTCATCCAGAGCATCAGCGTACCCGGCAGCCAGGGCATACTAAATAACTGTGCCACGCTGCTTTTTTTGACCGTGATACGGTCTTCATCCAGATAAAACTGGGTAACCTGTTCCAGACTTCCCGACATAAAGCGTTGAGCAATGCGTTTAATCTGTGCAACCCCTTTACCGCGGTGAACCAGATACTTAACCGACTCTGGCAGGAACAGCACCAACAGTGCGGTGAGGACCAGCGGGGCGATCGCACCAGCAAGCAGAACACTGTGCCAGCCGTAGTTGGGGATCAGCCAGGAGGAGATCACGCCGCCGCCCGCAGCCCCTAACGGAAAGCCACAGTACATGGTGTTAATCGCCATTGAACGACAGCGTTTCGGGGCGAATTCTGACACCAGGGTGATGGCATTGGGCATTGCCGCGCCAAGCCCAAGCCCGGTGAGAAAGCGCCAAAACGTGAGCATATTCAGCGTCTGGGCATAGGCGGTTCCCAGACTGGCGAGGCCAAAGAACAGACAGGAAAAGACCAGGACGCGCTTACGACCCATACGATCGGAAATCGGTCCGGCCAGCAGGGCACCAAATGAGAGGCCCAATAGCGCGGCGCTTAACACCGGTCCTAGATCTTGTTTCTTGATGCCCCAGTCGGCTGAAAGCGTGGGGGCAATATAGCCCATCGCCGCCGTATCGAAGCCGTCAATGGCTAAAACCAGAAAACCCAGGACAATAATGACCCAGTGGAAGCGCGAAAAAGCACTGTCATCTATCGCCTGCTGGATATTCACTTTTCCGGAATAAGCCATGTCACCCTCGCCCGTTATGATGGTTGTTATATGTATAAAATGCTGTTGTATTAGCTTGTCTATACATTTGGCAGGTGGATAAAAAGTTGTCAAATATATTGGTTGTAAATGTTAACTAGTCGTTATTTTTGGATAAAAAATGGTCGGGCTGAAAACAGACCGACCATTCAGAAAATGGGGTTTACGGGGATGTTGTTACGCTGCGCTACCCTGGACCAGAGGTGCCAGCGCGGCAGGCAGGCTCTTACCCAGTTCCTGTACCAGCGAATCACGGCTGATTTCGCTAATCGACTTCGCACCGGTCAGGGTCATCGCCACCTTCATCTCTTTCTCGATCAGGTTCAGCAGATTCGCCACACCGGCCTGGCCATGGGTCGCCAGCGCGTACAGATAAGCACGCCCCAGCAGCACGCTATCCGCGCCCAGCGCTATCATGCGTACAACGTCCAGACCATTGCGGATCCCGCTATCAGCCAGAATGGTGATATCGCCTTTCACCGCATCGGCAATGGCGGGCAGCGCACGAGCTGAAGACAGCACGCCATCTAACTGACGGCCACCGTGGTTAGAGACAACGATGCCATCTGCGCCAAAGCGTACGGCGTCGCGGGCATCTTCAGGATCGAGGATCCCTTTGATCACCATCGGACCATCCCAGAATTCGCGGATCCACTCGAGGTCTTTCCAGGAAATCGACGGATCGAAGTTATTCGCCAGCCAGCCGATGTAATCTTCAAGGCCAGTGGGTTTGCCCAGATAAGTCGAAATATTGCCTAAATCATGCGGGCGACCGTTCAGACCAACGTCCCATGCCCACTGTGGATGAGTGACTGCTTGCCAGTAGCGACGCAGTGCCGCATTTGGGCCGCTCATACCGGAATGGGCATCACGGTAGCGTGCGCCAGGCGTTGGCATATCGACGGTAAAGACCAGCGTGGAGCAACCCGCCGCTTTGGCGCGCTCCAGTGCGTTACGCATAAAACCGCGATCGCGCAGAACATACAGCTGGAACCACATTGGACGCTTGATGGTCGGGGCGACTTCTTCAATCGGACATACGGACACTGTGGAAAGCGTAAACGGAATGCCTTTGGCATCAGCGGCGGCGGCGGCCTGAACCTCGCCCCGGCGTGCGTACATGCCGCACAAGCCGACAGGCGCGAGGGCTACCGGCATGGAGAGCGTTTCGTTGAACAGCTTTGTTTCCAGGCTCAGGTCGGACATATTCTTCAGTACGCGCTGGCGCAGCGCCACCTCTGACAGGTCTGCCACGTTACGGCGCAAGGTGTGCTCGGCATACGCCCCGCCGTCAATATAGTGGAACAAGAAGGGGGGCAGGATGCGCTGG
Source organism: Citrobacter sp. S46_ASV_140 (assembly GCF_018919545.1). Taxonomy (NCBI): domain Bacteria; kingdom Pseudomonadati; phylum Pseudomonadota; class Gammaproteobacteria; order Enterobacterales; family Enterobacteriaceae; genus Citrobacter; species Citrobacter sp. S46_ASV_140. The sequence goes on along the minus strand of NZ_JAHLRC010000103.1, from coordinate 599 downwards.
GCTGCGGCGCGATAGTCGCTGGCTGCTGAAATAATCATGTGTTGTTCTCCCTGCTATTCTCACCAGGATCACCGGGCAGGCGAGTAATACGCGCCTGCCGGGCCTGATCTTCGTCAAATCGTTTAATTGTGGTGTGGACAAAACTGAGGTGCGCCATCATGGCCTTACGCGCCCCGTCGGCATCCCCGGCAACAATGGCGTCCAGCACGGCCTGATGCTGCGCCGTCAGTTGAGAAAATACGGGCGGTACCAGGTACATACGTTGGCGGCTCTGTTTTACCGAAGACTGCAGGACGTCGAAGAAACCGCGCATGGTCTGCAACAGCACCACGTTGTGCGAGGCTTCCGCAATGGCGAGATGAAAACGAACGTCAGCCTGCGAGGCGAGATCCGGATCTTCGCTTTGCGTGGCCTCGAAACAGAGCCTGATTTTCTCTTTATCCGCGGCGGTGGCCCGCATGGCTGCGTGCCAGGCGGTACTGGCTTCGATGGCGTGGCGGGCCTCCAGAATATCGAAACTGTAATCAGGATCGTCCGCCAGCAGGGTTTTCAGCGGCTGAACGATGTTTTGTTCAGACCAGGCCTCATGCTGCCAGCGG
>NZ_JAHLRC010000102.1:0-12602 GCF_018919545.1 Citrobacter sp. S46_ASV_140 | reverse complement strand
GGTTCTTTGTCGGGCAGGTTTTGATAATTTGCCTTATAACCCTCCGTTAAATGGGCTAAAGCAGCTTTCATAAAAACGACCGTCCCCCAGGCTCGTCCAGGAAACTCAGGACTGGTATGACCGTCCACATACTCGCCATTGGATTTATGTTTGCCTGGTTTATAGAGATAATACGTGTCATCAAAGTATTTATAATCTATACCCGGCCCGCCGGGTTTTAGACGCGGATCGTCAAAAGGGTATGAGCTCATATACAAATGATTCTGCGAAGTGGTAATAAATGCCTGATTATTAACCACCACCACTCTTTTGATTTCTTTTCCTTCCGGTCTGTCGACCATATTCCCCTCTGAATTTCTCTCTTGCCCCTGAAATGGGGACATATAAGATGCGACCTGCCATGTTTGCCCATAGTCTTTAGATATTTTATATGCCCCAGGTTCCCATTCAGGCACCAGAACATACTGTTCTGAAGGATGAATATATTCTCCCGTAAATACCATGTATATCGGGTTGCTATAAATTGACTTATGAATATTTCTTTTTATATCATGATAAACAACATATCCTTCACAATCATATCCGATCAGCTCCAGATAACGATTATCATCAAACCGATAAATAATCTGTGAGGGTGATTTTGTACAGGCAGAGACGGCGCATAGCGAGATTACTCCGATTATTATTTTTAACATACTTCTCAGTGTCATCATTTATCCTTAAACGTTAAGCGACTCAGGCATATCCCATTGCAGATTATTTTCCCGCATCCAGGTCACAGCGCATCCGGGTCCATCCCTTATAGCCCACCACCTCCGGTTCTTTGTCGGGCAGGTTTTGATAATTTGCCTTATAACCCTCCGTTAAATGGGCTAAAGCAGCTTTCATAAAAACGACCGTCCCCCAGGCCGCACCTGGAGATTCAGGTCTCATATGAGCGTCTACATACTTACCCTTGGATTTATGTTTACCTGGCCTGTAGAGATAATACGTGTCATCAAAGAATTTATAATCAATACCCGGTCCGCCGGGTTTTAGACGCGGATCCTCAAAAGGGTATGAACTCATATACAAATGATTCAGCGAAGTGGTAATAAATGCCTGATTATTAACCACCACCACTCTTTTTATTTCTTTTCCCTCCGGTCTGTCGACCATATTCCCCTCTGAATTTCTCTCTTGCCCCTGAAATGGGGACATATAAGATGCCACCTGCCATGTTTGCCCATAGTCTTTGGATATTTTATATGCACTCGGTTCCCATCTTGGTATCAAGATATACTTATCCGATGGGTGAATATAAACTCCGGTAAAGATCTGATATGTAGAATAAACACCATTGACTAACTCCTTATGTATATTCCTTTTGGTATCATGATACCAAAGCGCCCCCTCACAATTAAAACCTTTCAATTCAAGATAACGGTTATCATCATAGCGATAAATTACCTGTGAAGGTGATTTTGTACAGGCAGTGACAGCGCATAGCAAGAACGCACCAATTATTATCTTTAAAAAAATCTCCAGTTTCATAAATTATCCTTATACGTTAATTGGCTTAGGCATATCCCATTGCAGATTAGAAATCTCCGTATTGTATATTTCATTATGCCTGGCAGGTTTAACTGTAGTTGAATGACAGAACTCGTTAACAACACCAAATACCCCCTTGGGCAAGATGTCATCGAGTTTATTCATAAAATCTTTTGTACGGTCTTCGCTCAACTTTCCAGTATTATAATAATTAACTGCATCCAGGAAACCATTCTTCTTCATACGCCAGTCCCCACGGCGAAGTAGTTTCACCCAGAACTCACCATTTTCGTAATCAAATGCCCTGCATATCCCCACCGCCAGATCGAAGGCCATTGCTTTCGCTGGGGCATCTTTTGACATGACAATAGAGGAATGCTGGCTGTAACCAACAGGGTCTGAGTGCATCCATTCTTTTTTCAGTTCATCCGCCGTTTTTTCATAAATCAGCTGTACGGTTTTATTGTATCCCCCTCCAAGGACAGCGCCTTTGGTATAACGCTTACCATATTTATTGCTGAACATTGTGAGTTCTGCTGGTGTTAATTCCCGACCTGGCTGTAAAAAATCGAAACCTGCGCCGCTGAGATTTTTAATATCTGTCTCAGTACGGGAAATAGTAGTGGCTTTTGCAGAAAATGAGATGACCTGATCGGGGGAATCAGGCTCTAACGAATATTTATACTTGCTCTCACCCCCCTGTAGTTGATGCTTAAAAGTAACGGGAAGTTGTTCACCATTAATCACAACATCGGAAAACGTATATTGTTTAGTAAAACCCGTATCCTGATTAAAACTTCCCTTTTTTAACGTCGGCATTTCAAAAGGCACGCTTTGGGGGCTACAACCTATATCGGGGCCATTTTCGCAGAAAACACGCTGGCGCAAATTCTCTATGCCACTCGCAATGTCGTGAGGTATGCCTCGCCAGCCAAAACCCTGCACGTTAAGTAATGAGACAACACTGTCATTGGGGCAAAAATAGTTATACACCTTGCCGAAGTTATTGCGGGTATAGAGCTTATTCTTGCGCCATTGAGAATGGGTTTTACTCAGACATGTTGCGCCTTCTATATCATCAATTTCCGCTCCGGTGTGGTATTCTCCTTTGCCATATTTATCGTTTGTCGCCATCAAATGACAGAAATTTTTAAACGTCTGCTGACGGGCGCGATCCGTCTGGTGATGTCCGGGGGTCGCACTCTCGGCAAACGTATTTTCAAGCGCATAGGGGGAGTGATTAAGAATAACGCAATCAACGGGGTCCGCCCCTGCCGATTTAACCAGCATATTGGCAAGCATGGTAATGATCGTTCCCTGGGAGTGCGCAACAATATTGATAGGATCGAATTGGGTTGCCGGTTCTCTTCGAATCATCAGGATTAAATCGGCCAGCCGCTGCGCGGCAAAAAACTGATAAATACGGTGAGGGTTATCATAAATAGGATGCGTAAAATCCCCACCATTCATATGAAATGAAGCAAATCCTGCAGCGCCATTCGTCAGGCCGCCGGAGCCCGGGCCTAACATATCCGGAATAGTGGTTGTCGCATTCGCAAAGGTACCACCGCCTTTGGCATACACATCGTCGAGAACATTACCGAAATTATCATTCTGATATTTCAACGTGGTTTGAGGAATGTGTCCTAACTTTGCCAGCTTCGTGGCGTCATCTTCCTGGTAGGCATTGTAAGGCAGCTTTGCGGCGCTGCCTGATTTAGCCAGCTCATCACGATAACGCCGCTGGTCCTCGATATACGTTGCATGATCAACAGGTTTATATCCCCAGTAAAATGGGATCACCGGACTGCGCCCAGGCATTTTCACCTGCTGCTGTTCGCCATCGCCCATATCCATTTTGAACTGGTGCCATTCATGCGGATACATATCCGTACGGCCCATACGTTCATTCAGGCCGGCAATGATCCCCTGCTCCTGATTTTGATACGCCTCGCCCACATCGTTAACACCATGAACAAGGATCACAATACAGGGCATAGGGTTTTTAACCGCCACTTCGCAGACTGCCATTTTTCCGCCGGTGGATTTAGGCACGCCTTGTACCCCCGTCGCCACGACTCGCGGATTAAAGGGACTGTTACTCATTTGGCAAAATCTCCATTTTCATTTCATCCATTTCCGTCATATCCAGTAACGGCGTCATGCCTTCATCGTCGGTAACACCTTCAATGATTTCACCGGAGGCCTTAGTCAGTCTGAATTTTGTCTTTTTCAGAACATCGTCCGTATTCCCATAACCATGTAATTTAATGCGGCGGTGAAACTGGTCTTCCTGAAAAACGGGGGATTTATCTTTAACGGATTCCGGCCCACTCCAGTCAAGAGTGGTGCCTTTCAACTGCACTTTAGCGGGAGAAAATATTTTTACTGAGCCATCTTCATTTATTCGGATACCGCCACCCCCGCACAGCAACTGAATATTCTTTTTGGCGCTGATGGTCACATTGCCGTTCATACTTTGAATATGAAAATGCTGATCGGAAAGCAGGCCCATTTCACCACGCTGCGCCTGGACGGAAATATCATCTTTTGCGGCAATAATTTTGATCCCGATCGCTCTGCTGAAAAGCGATAAACCCTGTCCGACAGCCATGGAGAGTTTTTTAAAAACATTAAAACTGCCGTTATTGGCCGCATTCAGCGACAGATCTTTGTTTGCCGACAGCGCCATGGTTTCTGGTGTGAGCAGAGCCATACCTTGATCGGCATAGGCCACCAGCCCCGGCTGAGTGAGCTGTTCAAGTGCGGCGTTAAGCTGCTGCTGTTGCCCCATTTCGACGTTTAACGCTTGCGCCGTCAGGGCGCTCTGCTGAAGAGAGGTTGCCAGTACAAGCGCAGCCTGTAGCTGTTGAACAACTGCGTTCATATCGAGCTGCTTGCCCTGGGCTTTTGGCTGCGCCTCTGTCGTCAGCAATATTCCCTTTGCGGCTCTCAACACCCCCCGCTCATCGGTGCGCAGTTCTGCGCCTTCACCGCGCGGCTTACCACCAGCATCAACAAGGTGGCCCATGTTCAGCTGGGTTTTAGCGTATTCGGTACTTAACTTGACGTGTTCCTGTCCGCGTCGGTCCTCCATCCGCAGCTTATTGTGGCCCGCAGTACGGATTACGTTGCGGGTATTGTTACGGCTGGTGATGAGGTCAGGCTTTGGAGCATGATGCAGCGCATGGGCAATGAAAGGCCTTTCCGGATCACCACCTTCAAACGCAATGGCAACTTCCGCCCCCTGAATGAGCGGGAAGTGATGACCATAAGTATCACCGGCATAAATCCGTGCCAGACGGACGGGCATACTTTCATAGCCTTGCTTATGTTGGTCGAGGTCAAAATCAAACTTCACCCAATAGCGCCCCTGCACATCAATATGGGCATATTTGTCATTGTCTATTCGGGAGGAAACAATTGCGGGAACCGTACCCACGATACGCGGTCGGGGTAGTGGCTGCGACCGAAAGCAAACGCGCTCACTGTAAGGAATACCGATCAGTTGGGATTGAAGGGCGGCATCACGCCTCCCCGTCACCCGCATTGCCGTTACCACAAATCCTGAAGTAAACGCTTGCGGAATAGTACCGTCGATTTCAAGCACCATACCTGGCGCGATCGACGGGCTGGTGGTCACCCCGCTTAAAACAGATTGATTATTAAGAATAATTTCGTGATGCAGTTTGGCGTAGAACCAGCTGGATTCGCCCGGTTGTTCCTCTGCAAATTTCGATCCCGGCTGGTGGTGAATATCCGCATAACGATAATCCACTCCATACGTCGTCGATGTTTGTTCAGCCCCATCGGCATCAGCATTGAGTATTAGCGAGTTGGCAAGCCGGTAGTCAAAGTTCTTTGCTTTAACGGCTGCGGAGACAAGGTTGTGCTTTGATACCAGCTTATCGATCGCGTAATCATTTGCTGTCAGACCCGCATGAGATGCATGCATAATCTTTTGATCGAAGATGTACCGGCTTTGGGAATCACTAAAGATAAGCACCATAATGTGCGAAACCGCATGATGATTTTCAATCCTGAACCAGATCCCAACTTCTGACAGGATGCGGCTGACAAACGCTAAATCTGATTCCTCCCACTGTACGATCATTTCCCGGTCAGGATAGGTACAAAGAAGCTTATCAAAGTCGATTTCATAATCAGCAAAAAAATGCTCTTTGAGGATCTGCGTTACCAGTTTCGGAACGTTAATATTCAGGTAAATAGCCGATCGCCTGCGTCGTGAGAGTAATGCAAGCTTATGCTCCAGCCTGATTTCGTACAGTGATTCATCCGCTGAAGTGCTAATAAGTGAACATGATGTAATAACCCCTTCTATTTGCCGTTCATTGATCCACATTGCAGAACCCTGAACATATTTACTCCATTTATTATTAGGGGCTCTAATTTGTAGCATAGCTTCAATATTAAGAAGAGATTCTGGAGGGATATCTTTACGTTTTGAAGTGAATGTTATTTTATAACTATATGGTTTGCTTAGACTTTCCTTTCCGTCAATTGATTCAACATCAAGTACACCTAAATTTACCGACCCTCTGATGGTTAATAAGTATTTATTTATACTATCATCTGAAATCATACCTTCAAGATTATAGAAGCCAGAACCTTTTTTCATTATCGCATCCCTTGCAGAAAGACAGTAATACATAAAGAATAAAGTTTAATCAGCATACCAACAAGACTACTAAGAAGGTTATTTTTTACTAAAAAAATATTTTAAAACTAAACAAATAGTTATTAGCAAAGTACGTAGTACACTTATGATATATAAACGATCGGTTAACTAACGATATTTTATATTCAATAGCAGCAGATTTTAATAAGATTATTTATATTATGTATTATTCATTTTTAATCGCGAGGCAACACGCCAGCGCGCACATCCCAATGACTGCAGAAAACTGAGATTCGACTAAAAAAACAAACATATTAAGATAATGATTTATAATAACATTTGTGAAAATGCTCTTTTTATTTATCATTTTATTGAATGAATCACATCACCACATAGAAAAACACAATAAAATATAACTATTCCCTATTCTGCTGTGAGGGAGAGGTAACCGGATTGTGTCCATTTTATCCATGGGAAAGCTTTTGATTTTCTCCCTCTTCTTTGAGAGAGGGCCGCATAAAGGTCATCTTATCAGCCACAGGAGAATCAATGAAACGCTCAGCAATAAACGAAATCCTTGGCCACACGCGCCAGTTTTTCTCTCAGCACGACGTGCATCTCCCCCCTTTCGCCAGTTTCCCGCCGACCCAATGGCGCAAGCTTGATCCCGCCGCCTGGAGAGAAGTTTTCGACCTTAAGCTCGGTTGGGATGTCACCGCGTTTGGTGGCAACAATTTCGCCGCGCAAGGGTTAACGCTGTTTACCCTGCGTAATGGCTCGCCGAAAGGAATGCCTTACGAGAAATGCTACGCCGAGAAAATCATGCATGTTCGCGATGCGCAGGTCACGCCGATGCATTTTCACTGGCGTAAACGCGAAGACATTATCAATCGCGGCGGCGGTAATTTAATTGTGGAACTGTGGAATGCGGGGATCCGAGAACAAACGGAGGACAGCGACGTGAGCGTGGTGATTGACGGCTGTCGGCAAACCCATGCGGCAGGCAGTCAACTGCGCCTGACGCCGGGTGAAAGCATCTGCCTGCCACCGGGCCTGTATCACAGCTTCTGGGCGGAAGAAGGTTTTGGCGACGTGCTGGTCGGCGAGGTTTCTTCTGTTAATGACGACGACCACGATAACCACTTTCTGCAACCGATCGCCCGCTATAACGACATTGAAGAAGACGAACTGGCGCAGCTGGTGCTGTGTAATGAGTATCGCCTGTTCCGCTAACCAAGGAGCGCATTATGCCGTTGATATCTCTAGCCGATGGCCTTGCCCATGCCCGCGAGCACCGCTATGCCTTAGGGGCGTTTAACGTTCTGGACTCACACTTCCTGCGCGCGCTGTTTGCCGCGGCAAAGCAGGAACGTTCGCCGTTTATCATCAACATCGCCGAGGTGCATTTTAAATATATCTCGTTGGATTCTCTGGTCGAAGCGGTCAAGTTCGAAGCCGCGCGGCATGACATTCCGGTAGTGCTGAACCTTGACCACGGCCTGCACTTTGAGTCGGTGGTTAGGGCACTGCGCTTAGGTTTCAGTTCAGTGATGTTTGATGGCTCCACGCTGGAGTATGAAGAAAATATTCGTCAAACCCGCGAAGTGGTGAAGATGTGTCACGCCGTCGGCGTATCGGTGGAAGCCGAACTGGGCGCGGTGGGAGGCGATGAGGGCGGCGCGTTGTATGGTCATGCCGACGAGTCGCTATTTACCGACCCGATGATGGCGCGTGATTTCGTCGACAGAACCGGGATTGACGCGCTGGCGGTCGCCATTGGTAATGCACACGGCAAATATAAAGGCGAACCGGTGCTCGACTTTCCACGTCTGGACGCCCTTCGCCAGCAGGCGGCGATCCCACTGGTACTGCACGGCGGTTCCGGCATCAGCAACGACGATTTCAAGCGCGCAATTGAACTCGGCATTCACAAAATCAACTTCTATACCGGCATGTCGCAGGCGGCGCTGTCAGCGGTAGAGACAAGAATAGCGAATCGTCAGCCCCTGTACGACGAATTCGCCGAACTGCTGCTCGCCATTGAAGAGGCCATTACCGATACCGTTTCAGAACAGATGCGTATTTTTGGCAGCGCGGGACGGGTCTGATGGAACGCAGAGGCGTTATCGCCGCAGGCAACATGCTGGTCGATCATGTGCATCAAATTGTGCAGTGGCCGGAACGCGGCTGGCTGGCGGAAATCATCCGTAGCGAACGCGCCACGGGCGGTGCGCCGCTGAACGTGCTGCTGACGCTGGCGAAAATGCACACCGGACTGCCGCTGCAGGCGGTGGGGTTAATCGGTCAGGATAGCGACGGCGACTACATCATGGCGATGCTGGAGCAGTATCATGTTAATCGCCAACATGTGCAGCGCACGACTTTCGCCCCCACGTCGATGTCACAGGTGATGACCGATCCCAGCGGTCAGCGCACCTTTTTCCACTCGCCCGGCGCCAACCGGCTGCTGGATCTGCCCGCTTTTGAGCAACTGGATACCTCGATGAAAATCTTCCATCTTGGCTATCTGCTGCTGCTCGACAGTCTGGACATGCCGGATGAGGAGTACGGCACGCGTAGCGCACGGCTGCTGGCGCAAATGCGCGACAACGGCTTTGAAACATCACTGGATCTGGTTTCACGCAAGGGCGACCCACGCTATCAGCCGTTAGTGATGCCAGCCCTGCGCCATCTCGACTATCTGGTAATTAACGAGCTGGAAGCCGGGGAATTCAGCGGGCTGGAGATCCGCCAGCCCAACGGGGAGCTGCATATTGCGCACATCGCCACCGCTGCGCGCGAACTGCTGAATGCGGGCGTTCGCCAGCGGGTGGTTATCCACTGTCCGGAAGGCGCCTGGGGTGAAGCGCCGGATCTGCCGGGCGTCTGGATCCCGTCACAGTACCTGGCGCCGGAGGAGATCGTTGGCAGCGTCGGGGCGGGAGATGCGTTTTGCGCCGGATTTTTGTATGGCTGTCATGAACGCTGGTCGCTGACGGACAGCGTCAGGCTGGCACACGCCTGCGCACGAGCCAGTTTGCTGTGCGCCAACGCGATAGACGGCGCGAAAACGTTGGCAGAGTTAAAAGCCGACATAGCGTCCTTGTAGGCCGGATAAGACGTTTACGCCGCCTTATCATGATGCTGAACGTCGGCGGCAAACACATAGCCCAGTCCGCGCAGGGTTTTGATCAGCATCGGCTGATGCGGGTTGTTCTCTATTTTTCGCCGTAACCGCATGATTAGCACGTCAATGGTGCGGTCAAACACCTCAACGCTGTCGCTACGCGTCAGTTCCAGCAACTGTTCTCGGCTAAGTACCCGGCGGGCGTTTTGGGCCAGCGCCAGCAGCAGGCTGTATTCCCCCTGCGTCAACTCCACCTTCAGTTGCTGAGGATTATGTAACTGGCAACCGGCGGTATCGAGATGCCAACCGTTAAAAGAAAGCCCCGTGGTTTGCGGGCTGCCGCTTTCTGCCGTTAACACGCCGACGCGTCTGAGTACCGCCTTTACCCGCGCCACCAGCACCCGCGCATTGAACGGTTTACCGATGTAGTCGTCAGCGCCCATTTCCAACCCGACAACCACATCCGACTCGCTGCCAAGCCCGGTCAGCATCACCACCGGTAATCCGGGTCTCATCTTTTGCACCTGCTGCAGCACCATCAGACCGTTAATATCAGGCAACATCATGTCCAGCAATACCAGAGCGATTTCCGGCTGAGTCTCAATGCAGCGCAGCGCCTCCTGCCCGGTGTGACATGCGGTCACTGCAAAGACGTGTTCGCTCAGCACATCCTGTAAAAGCGTGCAGACAGCGATGTCATCATCCACAACCAGTATGGCTGGCTTCATTGTTTTTCCCCATTTCTGGCCAACTTAAATGAGTGTGATTGATTCTGCACAGAGTGACAGCGATAAGGCACAAGGATGTGTGGGAAACATAACCTCGGTCACACTGCCGGGCCGTCACGTATTAGAGATTCGTCACGTCAAATATGACGACAGCCTGTTTTTCGTCAGGGTTTTGCGCAAAATTCGCCCGTAATATCGACTAATGCCCCTGATAAAAACATGGCATAAAAGATGCATAACTCAAGCGACAAGCGCGTATGCGTGATTTGATTAACTGGAGCGAGACCGATGAAAAAAGTCGTCACGGTTTGCCCATATTGCGCATCAGGTTGCAAAATCAACCTGGTGGTCGATAACGGCAAAATCGTCCGGGCTGAAGCGGCGCAGGGGAAAACCAACCAGGGTACCTTGTGTCTGAAGGGCTACTATGGCTGGGATTTTATCAATGATACCCAGATCCTGACCCCTCGTCTGAAAACCCCAATGATCCGTCGCCAGCGTGGCGGCAAACTGGAATCCGTTTCCTGGGATGAAGCGCTTGATTACGTCGCCACTCGTCTGAGCGCCATCAAAGCGAAGTATGGCCCGGACGCTATTCAGACGACCGGTTCATCTCGCGGTACGGGTAACGAAACCAACTATGTAATGCAAAAATTCGCGCGCGCCGTTATTGGTACCAATAACGTTGACTGCTGCGCTCGCGTCTGACACGGCCCTTCGGTTGCAGGTCTGCACCAATCGGTCGGTAACGGCGCAATGAGTAATGCTATCAATGAAATTGATAACACAGATTTAGTGTTCATCTTCGGGTACAACCCGGCGGATTCCCACCCGATCGTGGCGAATCACGTGATTAATGCTAAACGTAACGGGGCGAAAATTATCGTCTGCGATCCGCGCAAAATTGAAACCGCGCGTATTGCCGATATGCACATCGCGTTGAAAAACGGCTCGAACATCGCGCTGCTCAACGCTATGGGTCATGTCATCATCGAAGAAAAACTGTACGACCAGGCGTTCGTCGCCTCCCGTACAGAAGGATTCGAAGAGTACAGCAAGATTGTCGAAGGCTACACGCCGGAGTCCGTCGAAGATATCACTGGCGTTAGCGCACAGGATATTCGTCAGGCTGCTCGTATGTACGCCACGGCAAAAAGCGCGGCCATCCTGTGGGGCATGGGTGTTACCCAGTTCTATCAGGGTGTGGAAACCGTGCGTTCACTGACCAGCCTCGCAATGCTGACCGGCAACCTCGGTAAGCCAAGCGTGGGCGTTAACCCGGTTCGTGGCCAGAACAACGTTCAGGGCGCATGCGACATGGGCGCGCTACCGGATACCTATCCGGGCTATCAGTATGTGAAAGATCCGGCTAACCGCGAGAAGTTCGCTAAAGCCTGGGGCGTGGAAAGTCTGCCTGCACATACCGGCTATCGTATCAGTGAACTGCCGCACCGTGCGGCGCATGGCGAAGTCCGCGCGGCATACATTATGGGTGAAGATCCATTACAGACCGATGCTGAACTCTCCGCAGTGCGCAAAGGCTTTGAGGATCTGGAACTGGTCATCGTGCAGGATATCTTCATGACCAAAACTGCCGCTGCCGCAGACGTTATTTTACCGTCTACGTCATGGGGCGAGCATGAAGGCGTCTTCTCCGCGGCTGACCGTGGCTTCCAGCGCTTCTTTAAAGCCGTTGAGCCGAAGTGGGATCTGAAAACGGACTGGCAGATTATCAGTGAAATCGCCACCCGTATGGGCTACCCGATGCACTACAACAACACCCAGGAAATCTGGGATGAGTTGCGTCATCTGTGCCCGGATTTCTACGGTGCCACTTACGAGAAAATGGGCGAACTGGGCTATATCCAGTGGCCTTGCCGCGACACCTCAGAAACCGACCAGGGTACGTCTTATCTCTTCAAAGAGAAGTTCGATACCCCGAACGGCATGGCGCAGTTCTTTACCTGCGACTGGGTAGCGCCAATCGACAAACTCACTGAGGAGTACCCGATGGTGCTGTCTACGGTGCGTGAAGTCGGCCACTACTCTTGCCGTTCAATGACCGGTAACTGTGCGGCGCTGGCCGCGCTGGCGGATGAACCGGGCTATGCCCAGATCAACACCGCCGACGCAGAACGCCTGGGCATCCAGGATGAAGAGCTGGTGTGGGTTAACTCGCGTAAAGGCCGGGTCATTACCCGTGCAGCAGTCAGCGATCGTCCAAACAAAGGCGCGATTTACATGACCTACCAGTGGTGGATTGGCGCATGTAATGAGCTGGTAACCGAGAACTTAAGCCCGATTACCAAAACGCCGGAGTACAAGTACTGTGCCGTTAACGTTGAACGCATTGCCGATCAGCGCGCTGCCGAGCAGTATGTCATTGATGAGTACACCAAGCTGAAAGCCAGCCTGCGCGAAAGCGCGATGGGTTAGTCCGTTTACGTAACTGTTCTGCAACAGCCTCCGCCCGGAGGCTGTTTTTTTATCCATACGATCTCTTTATACTGTTCATTCCGTACCCTAAATAAAACTCAAAATGAAACAACTCATTGCATTGATGTTCTTTATGACA
>NZ_JAHLRC010000101.1:0-12670 GCF_018919545.1 Citrobacter sp. S46_ASV_140 | reverse complement strand
CTATTGAATACTAACACCTGGATTCAATATGTCTATTCGGTTGTAGTTTCTACTTCAGCCCTATCGCGCTCTGGCACAGGGAATATTTCGTATATCAACGATTGATAAACATTCACAACTATAAACATAATCAATAATTAGACATCGCTATAATAGTGGCTCATTTACCGATCTCGTTATGGCGAGGCTCCTGTACAAATACAAGTTACCGCCCTGCTGGTATCGAGAGAGGCCACTCAGGGAAATACAGGCATCCATCGAATCAAGGTGTTGCCAAGGTAACTTCTGACGATTTCACCATCGGGCAGATACGTTGTTCAGTGCTAAAACCAGGACGTAGGGATCCGCCTGCGCTAACCCTGTCTTGTTCGCCCCTATGAGAGATTTTTATAGGGAATTACACCATGTCATCTATGCCACTCTGCGCCGCCCATCATCCTATGCCGGATTTCAATGGCGATGCTATCGCGCAATATATGCGCACCGATTTTATTACCCTGCCGGATCATCTCAGCGTGAACGGCGCTCGTGAATACTTTGTCTCCCAGCTCACAACGGATGATATTCCAGGCCAGGTCTTTGTTGTAGCTGGAAAAGCGCTGCGCGGGGTGTTATCCATTAAGCGCTTATTGCAGGAAAAAGATACATCGCTGAACATCAACCATCTTACGGACAGTTGTTTATTTCATGTAAAGCCAGATGATGAACGGGCACAGGTCGTTGCCGAGTTAGCCGAACGCGAACTCGATCTGGTGGCTGTCGTTGAGAAAGGTGAGCTGGTCGGTTGTCTGATGGAAAAAGAGATCGCTCATCTACAGGAAGATGATGTTACCGAAGATGTTCAGCTTCAGGGGGCAACGTTGCCGCTGGAAAAACCCTACCTGGAGATTAGCCCGTGGACATTGTGGAAAAAACGTTCTGTCTGGCTACTGCTACTTTTTGTCGCAGAGGCCTATACCAGCAGCGTTCTTCAACATTTTGAAGAGGCGCTGGAATCTGCTATTGCACTGGCCTTTTTTATTCCACTATTAATTGGTACTGGCGGCAACAGCGGTACGCAGATCACCTCAACGCTGGTACGTTCAATGGCGCTGGGAGAAGTACGGCTGCGCGATATGGGTCGGGTGATCCGCAAAGAAGTTTCAACTTCGCTGCTGATCGCCCTGACGCTGGGTCTGGCAGGCTGCTTGCGCGCGTGGATGATGGGTATCGGAGTGGAAATCACGCTAATCGTCAGCCTGACGCTGGTTTGCATTACGTTGTGGAGCGCCGTGGTGTCATCAGTGATCCCCATGGTGCTCAAGCGTATCGGCATTGATCCCGCCGTGGTTTCCGCCCCGTTTATCGCCACGCTTATCGACGGTACTGGGTTGATTATCTACTTTAAAATCGCCCAGTATTTTCTTGGTCTGAACTAATGATAACGCCCGGCAGCCCAGGTTGTCGGGCACCACGGTCAGGCAGGTGTCAAATCCTGCGCGCATGCCCAGGCGCTCGACCACGCCCACTGGAAGTTATAGCCACCCAGCCAACCGGTGACGTCCATGACTTCGCCGATAAAGTAGAGTCCCGGCACTTTGCGCGCTTCCATCGTGCGCGATGACAGCTCGTTGGTATCGACGCCGCCCAACGTGACTTCAGCGGTACGATACCCTTCCGTACCGTTCGGCTGCACCCGCCACTCGGTCAGCGTCTCAACCAGCGTTTGCTGATCGCGCACATTAAGCTGCTTCAGCGAGACATCCGGGATTTGCCCTAACTGCTGTAAACATTCCACCAGACGCTTTGGCAACTGCATTGCCAGGGTGTTCTTTAAGCTTTGATTAGGGTGTGCGCTACGTTGGTCATCGAGGAAGCTTGCGAGGTCAACATCCGGCAACAAATTAATGCTGACAAATTCACCTGGCTGCCAAAAACTGGAAATTTGCAGCACGGCCGGACCAGAAAGCCCGCGGTGCGTAAAGAGCAGGTTTTCACGAAATACGGTGCCGTCCTCGGCGGTGATAACGGAAGAGACGGATACGCCAGAGAGCACCTGAAGCTGCTCCAGTAGCGGCTTATGTAAGGTGAAAGGCACCAGACCTGCGCGCGTAGGCAAAACGTTCAGGCCGAACTGTTCCGCAATTTTATAACCAAACGGCGTCGCGCCCAGACCCGGCATAGAGAGACCACCGGAGGCAATAACCAGCTTTTTCGTGCCGACACTCATCCCATTCAATTCCAGGACAAAATCGTCACCATCTCGCTCAACGCTCAGGATTTCGCTACGTAACCGCATAGTTACGTTACCTTTTTCACACTCATCCACCAGCATATCGACTATTTGCTGGGCGGAATCATCGCAGAAAAGCTGGCCTAGCGTTTTTTCATGCCAGGCAATACCGTGCTTACCCACCAGATCGATAAAATCCCACTGTGTATAACGCGCCAGCGCCGATTTGCAAAAATGCGGGTTTTGGCTCAAATACGCAGCCGGCTCGACATAAAGGTTGGTAAAGTTGCAGCGGCCCCCGCCAGACATGAGAATCTTGCGCCCGGGCTTTTTACCATTATCAATTAGCAGTACGCGACTACCTGCTTGTCCTGCCTGCGCGGCACAAAACATACCCGCTGCGCCAGCGCCTATAATAACGGTATCAAACCTTTCCACGTTGCGATCCTCTCTAAAAAGCGGGAGTGAATTGTAAAGATTCCTCAGTGGTCGCACCAGCACCAAACTACCGATAAAGGGTATTTATCTGAAATATATAGGATAATTCTTTAGTGGTGTAAAACAAAGCAGGAGACAAATCAAAAAAACTCTATATTTCACTTTGCCCGCGCCGCCAAAGTCACTGATAATGCGCCGCGTTCATGTCCTCAAAATGGCGTAACGTCCTATGCTACATTTGTTTGCTGGCCTGGATTTACATACCGGGCTTTTACTATTGCTTGCTCTGGCTTTCGTGCTGTTCTACGAAGCAATTAATGGCTTCCATGATACAGCCAATGCTGTCGCAACTGTGATCTATACCCGTGCAATGCGTTCGCAATTGGCGGTGGTCATGGCTGCGGTGTTCAACTTCTTTGGTGTTTTGCTGGGCGGTCTCAGCGTGGCGTATGCCATCGTGCATATGTTACCAACGGATCTGCTGCTTAATATGGGATCGTCACATGGCCTCGCCATGGTGTTCTCCATGTTGCTGGCGGCAATTATCTGGAACCTGGGTACCTGGTACTTTGGTCTGCCTGCATCCAGCTCCCACACGCTGATTGGCGCCATTATCGGTATTGGTTTAACCAATGCGCTGATGAACGGCACCTCGGTGGTGGATGCACTTAACATCCCGAAAGTTATCGGTATTTTTGCCTCGCTTATCATCTCACCCATTGTCGGTCTGGTGGTTGCAGGTGGTCTTATTTTCATTCTGCGCCGCTACTGGAGCGGTACGAAAAAACGTGCCCGTATCCACCTGACGCCGGCAGAACGTGAAAAGAAAGACGGAAAGAAAAAGCCGCCGTTCTGGACGCGTATTGCACTGATCCTCTCCGCTATCGGCGTGGCGTTCTCCCACGGCGCGAACGATGGTCAGAAAGGCATTGGTCTGGTGATGCTAGTGCTGATTGGCGTAGCGCCAGCAGGTTTCGTGGTGAATATGAATGCTTCCGGTTACGAAATTACCCGTACCCGCGATGCAATCAATAACGTCGAAGTCTTCTTCCAGCAGCGCCCTGACCTGCTTAAACAGGCCACAGGCGTAGACCAGCTGATTCCGTCCCCGACGGACGCGGCGCCAGCGACGCCGACCGAGTTCCATTGCCACCCGGCGAATACCATCAACGCGCTGGAACGTGCGAAAGGTATGCTGGCAAATCTGGAAACCTACGACAAGTTAAGCGTCGAACAGCGTGGTCAGTTGCGCCGTATTATGCTGTGCATCTCTGATACCACCGATAAAGTGGTTAAGCTGCCTGGCGTAAGCGCTGACGATCAGCGTCTGCTGAAGAAACTGAAATCTGACATGCTGAGCACCATTGAGTACGCGCCTATCTGGATCATTATGGCCGTCGCACTGGCGCTGGGTATTGGTACGATGATTGGCTGGCGTCGCGTGGCAACCACTATCGGTGAGAAAATCGGTAAGAAAGGCATGACCTATGCCCAGGGGATGTCGGCGCAGATGACCGCCGCAGTCTCTATCGGTCTTGCCAGCTACACCGGTATGCCCGTTTCCACCACACACGTTCTCTCCTCTTCCGTTGCGGGAACGATGGTTGTTGATGGCGGCGGTTTGCAGCGTAAAACGGTGACCAGCATTCTGATGGCCTGGGTCTTCACCCTGCCAGCAGCAATTCTTCTTTCCGGCGGGCTGTACTGGCTCTCCCTGAAGCTTATCTAAGCGAATGCGCGGTAAAAAAGCGGGTCAGGAAACTGGCCCGCTTTTTTTGTATCTGTCGTTGGAATCAGTGCCAGATAATCAGCGCAACCATGCTGATTAGCACCAGGCCGCATAGCGCGCTGGTGAGAATGAACTGACCGCGAACCCGCTCACAGCGGCGAATAAATTCATCATCATGATGATCGCGGTAACGCTGAGCGTAGATATACCACACCAGACGCATCTGCTTGTTCGGTTGCCCATGCGAGGTAAAAAAGCCCCCTCCATCTACATACTGGTAAAGCAATGGATCGCAACCACGAAGTACCACTAGCAGTGCGCGTAGCGAAGAAAAATAGCGCGCCATATTAACAATGCAAACGACACATAAAGCCCAGAACAATGCAATGGTGCTTATCATACCCCCTCCCCGGCGACCCGCCCACGGAACTCCTTTCCGGGACTACCGCTCCCCGATACCCTGCCAAACCATTCAGTGAAGAGTACTGAAGAAACCGTTCGTATTAGTATCACGCATTCGAACGCCCCTCTAGATAGTGTAGGAGATTAGTTAATTTTTTTGCCAGAAGGTTAATCGCTATCAATGCAATTAACTAAAAAATTTGTTTAACTGCTTGGCAAGCAAGGCGGATTGACGGATTATTCTGGTCGCTATAATGTAAGGATAGTCCTTATATGGTACGTTTTTACGACTGGGCTAGCCCCGCGCACAAGGTTCGCAGGACGCGGATGACGCGGCGGCAGAGAAACGCCAGCAGGCTAGTCATCGACAACTTATGGAAGGAGTAACACTATGGCTTATAAACACATTCTTATCGCGGTTGATCTTTCTCCGGAAAGCAAAGTTCTGGTTGAAAAAGCGGTCTCTATGGCGCGGCCTTACAATGCTAAAGTTTCCCTTATCCACGTTGACGTAAACTATTCCGACCTGTACACCGGCCTTATCGACGTGAATCTGGGCGACATGCAGAAACGCATTTCTGAAGAAACCCACCACGCGTTAACCGAGCTGTCCACCAACGCAGGCTACCCTATCACCGAAACCCTGAGCGGTAGCGGCGACCTGGGTCAGGTTCTGGTTGATGCCATCAAAAAATACGACATGGATCTGGTCGTTTGTGGTCACCACCAGGATTTCTGGAGCAAACTGATGTCCTCCGCGCGCCAACTGATCAACACCGTCCACGTCGACATGTTGATTGTTCCGCTGCGTGACGACGAAGAAGCATAAAATGCTTGCCGCCGGGATATAGCCCGGCCTGCTGCAAGTAGTTAAGCCTGTAAACGCCCGCCTGTGCGGGCGTTTTTGTTTTTATCATTCGGACACAATTAGTACATCAATCCAACAAACAAATCATAATTAGTGTGATCAACTAATTGGATCGAAAACCATCTCTATAATACTCTACTCTAGCGGCTAATAGCCGCAGTCTATAACAAAATAAGACTTTTTCGGCGCGTTTAAGCATACGCGTTCATACTTTTCGGGATGGCTTTGAAAGGCGATGGAATATGAATAAAACTGCACCTACGGGCTTGCTGCAGCAACCTCGTCCGTTCTTCATGATCTTCTTTGTAGAATTATGGGAACGATTTGGCTATTACGGCGTTCAGGGCATCCTGGCGGTATTCTTTGTTAAGCAGCTAGGATTTTCACAGGAACAGGCATTTGTCACCTTTGGTGCCTTTGCTGCGCTGGTCTACGGCCTGATCTCGATCGGCGGCTACGTCGGCGACCACCTGTTAGGCACCAAGCGCACGCTGGTTCTCGGTGCCATTGTGCTGGCAATCGGCTACTTCATGACCGGGATGTCGCTGCTCAAGCCCGATCTGATCTTTGTTGCTTTGGGTACCATTGCCGTCGGTAACGGGCTGTTTAAAGCCAACCCGGCAAGCCTGTTGTCAAAATGCTATCCACCAAAAGACGCCCGTCTGGACGGTGCTTTCACCCTGTTTTATATGTCGATTAACATCGGTTCGTTGCTGTCGCTGTCGCTGGCGCCGGTGATTGCCGATAAGTTTGGCTACGCGGTGACCTACAACCTGTGCGGGGCCGGGCTTATCGTCGCGCTGCTGGTCTACTTTGCCTGCCGTGGAATGGTAAAAAATATCGGTTCTGAGCCAGACCATAAGCCGCTGAATTTCCGTAATCTGCTGTACGTGCTGGCCGGTACGGTAGTGATGGTATTTGTCTGCGCCTGGCTGATGCACAACGTGCAGATTGCCAACCTGGTGCTGATCGTCTTGTCGATTGCCGTGACTATCATCTTCTTCCGTCAGGCATTCAAACTGGATAAAACCGGGCGCAACAAGATGTTCGTGGCCTTCATCCTGATGCTGGAAGCGGTTGTGTTCTACGTGCTGTACGCGCAGATGCCGACATCGCTGAACTTCTTTGCTATCAATAACGTGCACCATGAAATTCTCGGTTTCGCCATTAACCCAGTGAGCTTCCAGGCGCTGAACCCGTTCTGGGTGGTGCTGGCAAGTCCGGTACTGGCCGCGATCTATACCCGTCTGGGAAACAAAGGCAAAGACCTGACTATGCCGATGAAATTTACGCTCGGTATGTTCCTGTGCTCGTTGGGCTTCCTGACGGCAGCCGCTGCCGGGATGTGGTTTGCGGATGCGCAGGGGCTGACGTCGCCGTGGTTTATCGTGCTGGTATATCTGTTCCAGAGCCTGGGTGAACTGCTGATTAGTGCCCTGGGACTGGCGATGGTCGCCGCTCTCGTGCCGCAGCACCTGATGGGCTTTATTCTCGGGATGTGGTTCCTGACGCAAGCCGCCGCCTTCCTGATGGGCGGGTATGTCGCCACGTTTACTGCCGTACCGGAGAACATCACCGACCCGCTGCAAACTCTGCCGATCTACACCAACGTCTTCAGTAAGATAGGCCTGGTCACCCTGGCTGTCACGGTGGTGATGGCGATTATGGTGCCCTGGCTGAACCGAATGATTAATACGCCAGATAGCAGTAAATAAGCTTTTTTTAACATTAACCGCGAGTCACATCGCGGTTTTTTTTGCCTTTTAAGTCCTGCATTGTAAGAGCGTAGTTTATACAAACAGGTCATCATGAATGGACATGACCATGAACGATATTGCGTTGATTAAGACTTCGGTCTTATCACGCCAGCGGAAAGCGCTTCTCACCGAGGATGAGCACCGGGCATTTTCAATCGCTACCCTTTGCGCGCGTTAATCCACTCCTGAACTTCGACCACAAAAGTGTCCGGCGCTTTGCGGTACATTTTGCGCGCCAAATCCAGAATCGTATGCTGACCGAGCGCTTCTTCCATTCGCTGCTGAGCCATATCCATTACCGAGCGCACACCACAAATGCCTTCACAGGCCCACTCCGGCGGATGCTCCTCAAATACCGCCAGCCGCTGGCGAATTTCACGACACTCAAAGATGCGCTTATCGCCATCAATGGCATTCACCACGTCCAGCACCGTAATGTGTTCAGCAGGTTTAGCCAACTGGAAACCGCCGCCCTTTCCCTCAATGCTGCGCACCAGGCCCGCTTTCGACAAACGGGTGAAAATTTTCGCCAGGTAGTCGTACGGCACGCTTTGCAGCTCGGCAATTTCCCGCACGCTCATATCCCGCGCGTCGCCCTTGCTGTCGACCATACACATCAGGCTATGAATGCCGTACTCAACCCCGGAACTGTAAAATGCCATTCTCTTATCTCAGCCAAAATGAATCTGAGTTAATTGTAGCTTTTTCGTCTCATTCATTCCAGACAGCAGCACAACCCATATTTATATAAAAACTTTAATCATATATTTATCAAATAGATAATTAAACACCCTACGACATCAGGACAAAAAGGATCCTGATCGCATTGCAATTCTTAACTACGACAAATAAAATCCGAGTAAATTATTCGTAGTCACCAGAGAGAACCCCCCAATGCGTAAACGAATTCTGATCGTGGGCGCCGGCTTTGCCGGTATGTGGGCAGCATTAAGCGCCGCACGACTGGCGGATAAACATCAGCAGGCCATTGATATTACAGTAATTGCACCACAGCCAGAGCTGCGTGTCCGCCCACGCTTTTATGAACGCGCCGTACAAACCCTGGTCGCCCCGCTGCAACCCTTGTTTGACGTTACCGGCGTCAATTTCCTGCAAGGTCACGTCGAGCAGATCATCCCGGACTCTAAAGAGGTGAGCTGGAAAGATGCCAACGGAGAAATTCATCTGCGCCGCTACGACCGCCTGGTACTCGCCAGCGGGAGTCACGTTAACCGCGACGCCGTTGTCGGTGCAGCCGAGCATGCGTTTGACCTCGACCAGCTCGAGAGCGCCACCGCACTGGAGCAGCACATTACAGACCTGGCATTACAGCCGGAAAGTGAGACTCGCAATACGGTGGTGGTCTGTGGCGGCGGCTTTACCGGGATTGAGATGGCGCTGGAATTACCTGGTCGTCTGCGTGAGATTCTGGGTGCCGATGCTAAGACCAGAGTGGTCGTAGTTGAACGCGGTGCTCAGCCTGCCGGGCGCTGGAGCCAGGAATTACGCGACGTGATAATCGAAGCCTCCGCTGAACTGGGCATCGAATGGTTGGTAAATGCAGAAGTAGAAAGCGTGGATGCCGGCGGCGTAACGCTGAAAGATGGGCAGGTTATTGCCTCTCAGACAGTTATCTGGACCGTCGGCGTGCAGGCCAATAGACTGACAGCACAGATTAACGCCCCGCGCGATCGACAGGGCCGCCTGCATGTGAATGTCAATCTGCAGGTCGTGGGTCATGATGATATCTACGCCACTGGCGATGTGGCCTACGCCGCCACCGATGACAAAGGCAACTATGCGTTAATGACCTGCCAGCACGCTATTTTGTTGGGTAAATTTGCCGGTAATAACGCCGCTGCAAGCCTGCTGGGAGTAGAACCTTCACCGTACCGTCAGGAGATGTACGTCACCTGTCTGGATCTCGGCGCGTGGGGTGCGGTGTATACCGAAGGATGGGATCAGCAGGTCAAACTCACTCGCGCAGAAGCGAAGAAACTGAAAGTCTCGATTGTCAGTGAACTGATTTATCCGCCGAAAGCGGAAAGAGCCGTCGCATTTGAGATGGCTGACCCATACGCACCGTTTGTCTAACCTCCAGTAAACATAGTCTTCCTGACGGACAATCACTCTGTCAGGAAGTCGCCAGTGCCATACAACCTCCCCAGCAATGCCCCATCAGTTATATACATGGTTCTTTATCAATTATTCCCCTCAATTTTAATCACGCATAAAGACGCATTAAAAAAGCAAACGTGCAAATAAACGCATTAATGAATCGATTAACAATCGTACACACCAGAAATGCGATCCTTTACGCAAAACACAAGAAATATAAGCAACCAACTGAATTAAAAGAATTTAAAATGTATCCTGTGATTAGCATCGCAAAAATCAACGATCTTCGTAGGCAATGCGTTTTTCTGCGCATAGATTATAAACACGCAAAAAACCGCATCAACATGTAAACAATATGCTGCGGGCATCGAATGTCAAATACCCAGGCAGCTGCTGTCAGTCAATCGTGAAAAATGGGAGAACGTAAATGGATCAAGCAACAAAGTGGTTGGATCTTTCCGGTAAAGTCGTGGTCGTGACGGGTGGCAGTATGGGCCTGGGTGAAAAAATGGTTGAGAATCTCTACGCCAACGGTGCAACCGTGGTTTATGCCGATTTATCACCCAATAAAAACTTCAGCCAGTTCGACGACATCATCTTTATCAAATGCGATGTGACCAAAAAAACAGAAGTTGAGCAGCTCACGGCCTCAGTGGTAAAGAGGTTTGGTCATATAGACGGTTTAGTCAACAATGCTGGTGTCAGCCGTCCACGCCTGTTAGTCGATGTATTTAAGGAAAAACCAGAATATGAACTGAGCGAAGATGATTTCGACTTTATGGTCAATGTTAACCAGAAAGCTGTTTTTCTGGTATC
This sequence comes from Citrobacter sp. S46_ASV_140, assembly GCF_018919545.1. Taxonomy (NCBI): domain Bacteria; kingdom Pseudomonadati; phylum Pseudomonadota; class Gammaproteobacteria; order Enterobacterales; family Enterobacteriaceae; genus Citrobacter; species Citrobacter sp. S46_ASV_140. Next base: position 2,330 of record NZ_JAHLRC010000101.1, on the reverse strand, counting down.
GCAGTCCATTGGGCGCCAGATGGTCGAACAAGAATCAGGCGTCATTATCAATATGACTTCTGAAGCTGGTGTTCAGGGTTCACGCGGGCAGAGCTGCTATTCCGCAACGAAAGCCGCCGTTAACGCCTTCACATTTTCATGGGCGAAAGAGTTGGGCCCCCACAATGTGCGCGTTGTTAGCGTTGAGCCAGCCATCAATGTACCAACGCCAATGAACAGCGAAGCCAATTTCCGGGCGCTGGCTTACACACGAGGAACCGATCCAAATCATGTTCATAAAGACTATAAAGGCATTATTCCTCTTGGTCGTCCGGGGAAACTTGAAGAGATTGCCGACCTGATCTCTTTCCTGGTTTCCGATCATTCTTCTTATATCACCGGGTCCGTAATCAATATTACCGGCGGTAAATCGCATCATTAATCACTCATCAATATAAGAATGGAGCCGACCATGGGGAATAGTCGAATTGCCAATAGCCCTGCGTTAGCAAAAATTAGAAAGTTTGGTGGAGTTATGAGCGGCATGGTTATGCCGAATCTGGGAGCGTTTGTGGGATGGGGGTTAATGGCCGCCATCTTTATCCCTAATGGCTGGTTCCCTAATGAAAAATTAGGTGAAATGGTTGGCCCAATCCTGAATTACCTTTTTCCATTACTGATTGGCTATACCGCAGGATATAACATCCACGGTCAACGTGGAGGGGTCATTGCTGCATTCGCGACAATGGGCGTTATTGTCGGGTCCGAAATCACGATGATCAGTGGGGCGATGGTCATGGGGCCACTCTCTTCCTGGCTGTTGAAGAAATTTGACCAAAAAGTGCAGGACAAAATTAAGCCGGGATTTGAAATGTTCGTCAATAATTTCAGTCTCGGAATTATTGGCCTGATATGCGCTATTTTCGCCTATATGACCGTTGGGCCGGTTATCCGCCTGCTGATTGTCATTATCACGTCAGGGGTAAACTGGTGTACCAGCAATAATTTACTCCCTTTACTGTCCGTGTTTATGGCGCCCGCTCAGGTTCTGTTCCTGAATAATGTGGTTAACCACGGCATTCTCGCACCAATTGGTTTCGCCCAGGTTCCCGAACTGGGTAAATCAATCATGTTCCTGGTGGATACCAATAATGGCCCACTGCTCGGAACATTAATGGCGATAGCCCTGTTTGGACGTGGGCGCGCGAAGAAAACAGCACCGATGGCGATGTTTATTGCAGGTATAGCGGGGATCGGTGAAGTCTATTTTCCATTTGTGCTGGCAAATCCATTACTGGTATTCGCCACAATGGGAGGACTTGCCGTCTCCTTATTCTTACAAGTCATCATGGAAGGCGGGTTGATCGGCGTTGCATCTCCAGGCAGTTTAATCGCTATCGCCATGATGACGCCGAAAAGCGCCATCGTTGCCAATCTGGTGTCCATCAGCGCAGGATTTATCGTGTCATGCGCGCTGGGCTGGTTAATACTTAAAATCAGCCCCGGTTCAGAAGATGATGATGAAAGCCCAGTGACTGTCGGCGGGCGTCAGGTTAAATCTGTGGCTGATTTTGTCCCAGGCTTATCCAATACAAACGTAAAAAAGGTGCAACGTATATTGGTCGCATGTGATTCCGGGATGGGATCTAGCGCAATGGGCGCTTCTGTTCTACGTAAACGACTACAAGAAGAAGGGCTCGGCTATATTAAGGTTATTAACGATTCAGCAAACCGAGTGGGTAGAGACTACGATATGGTAATTACTTTATCTGGGCTCCTTGAGCGCGCAAAATTAAGCTGTGAAAACACCGATACTGTGTTTATGACCGTTAATAACTTTATTAAGTTGAGTGATTATGACGAAACAGTTGCGTTTATAAAATCGCATAATCATGAAAACCATGAAGAGGTGCCAGCATGAGTGACATCTTTATCCCCGAGAACATTATTCTTAATGCACATGCCAACGATAAATTTGAAGCTATAACCCTTACTGGAAATATTCTGAGAATGAATGGCTATGTGACAGATAAATACGTTCAGAGAATGAAACTCAGAGAGGAGATTGTTTCAACTTATTTAGGCAATGGTTTAGCAATACCACATGGTACCGATGGTTCAGATTGCGAAATCATTAAGTCAGGCATTTCTTTAGTACAGTTTCCTGACGGTATAGACTTTGGTGATGGAAATACTGCCTATATAACCATAGGTATCGCGGGTAAAGAAGGCGAACATATGGACTTGTTAAATAAAATCGCCTTAATTTGCATTGAAGAAAAGAATGTTCAGGCATTACGAACCGCTAATTCCATAGAATATATTTTACAAGTGCTAAACATCTAAGATAT
>NZ_JAHLRC010000100.1:0-12771 GCF_018919545.1 Citrobacter sp. S46_ASV_140 | reverse complement strand
GGTTTGGGCTGCGGTAGCGGAAAGGCTAAAACCTGCGATTAGCGCGGCAATCAGAACTTTTTTCATTGTATTGTCCCGAATCTTAGTGAGAGAGATAGTTTTTAAACGCTTCGGTTTGCGGGTTGGCAAAGCAGCTCGCATCCCCAAACTCGACGATATGACCGTTTTCCATATACACCACACGGCTGGCCGTTTTACGTGCAACTTCCACTTCGTGGGTGACGATCACCTGAGTAATGTTGGTTTCCGCCAGTTCACGAATGATGCTGACGATTTGGGCAGTAATTTCCGGATCAAGCGCTGCGGTAGGTTCATCAAACAGCAGCACCTGCGGCTCCATCATCAACGCGCGGGCAATGGCCACACGCTGTTGCTGGCCACCGGAGAGATGCAGTGGGTAGCGATCGCTGTACGGCTTCAGGCGCAGACGTTCCAGCAATTTTTCGGCACGCGCCAGCGCTTGATCTTTTGTCAGACCCAGTACGCGGCAGGGCGCTTCAATCAGATTCTGCACAACCGTGAGATGCGGCCAAAGGTTGTATTGCTGGAAGACCATGCCCACGTTCTGACGCAGCTCCCGAATGGCTTTGTCTGACGGGGTCTTCGTGAAGTCGAAACGGTTACCCGCAATAGAGAGCGTGCCCGAGCGCGGCATCTCAAGCAGGTTGAGTACGCGCAGCAGCGAGCTTTTCCCGGCTCCACTTGGGCCAAGTAACACCAGTGTTTCACCCTGAGGGCAATCCAGCGTGATATCGAACAGCGCCTGATGTGCGCCGTAGAAGCAGTTAATGCCGTTTAATTGAATACTCATTGACACTCGATACTGGCAGTCTGATAGCTATTGAAGCCGCAGATACTACCTTTGACAGAATAGTTATGCAATATTTATGCGTTAAAAGTTAAATGCAAACCGCATTCTTATCTAAACATAGCACAAAATAGCGGGGCCACCAGTGGGCAAGAATAATTGTCGGCATTCTATGCAGAATGCCAGACAATTTATGGGGGTTATGATTCAGTCGGGTGAATGGGGCGGTTAGCGGTTTTCGACAGACTGGCGCAGCGTCCCGGCTGGCGCGTGTACGCTGCCGCCCAGATAGCGGACATCGTCAACTACCCAGCACTGGCCTTCGCGGATCATCAGCACTTCATCACGCCAGCTTTGGTCACCCTGTTTAAGCTCTACGCGCAGCGGAATGTTGCGTGCATCACTATTCGGAATGGTCGATGCGCTGGCGACGCTGGCACTGTCCGGTAACGTAGCGCGACTAGAGAACGGATCGCTGTTAAACAGATCGCGATGCGCGTTATCACGGCTGGCATCGTTCAGCAGTTTCGCCAGGTTGTCGCTGAGGTACGGACGAAGGGGGGTAATGTCATTGTTTCGGTGCTGAATACGGTAATCATAGAATTGTTGAGCCACGCTGTCTGGCCCGCCTTCTACGCATGAGCCGCTACGCGTGCCGTTATCTTTGTAGGCCGGCGTTACGGTAGTACAGGCGCTGAGAAGTAGTGCACATGGAACCAGCAGAGAGAGTTTCGAGTAGCGCATAATGATTTCCTTATTAGCTTTCTACTATTAGTGTTCTACGTTGATTTACATGTCATACTTCAAGTTGCTTGTGCGTTGGCTACGTGCGTTCACCCCAGTCACATAGTTATCTATGCTCCTGGGGATTCACTCTCTTGCCGCCTTCCTGCAACTCGAATTATTTTGTGTAAAGAATATATCCTTTCAATGATAGTGGATCGGTTCGATAATGCTTTTGAGATCGTGCTCTTAGCGCAAAAAGGAGATTTACCATGCAGTTTTCGACTACCCCTACGCTGGAAGGGCAGAGCATCGTGGAATACTGCGGTGTTGTGACTGGCGAAGCCATTTTAGGCGCGAATATCTTCCGCGATTTCTTCGCCGGCATTCGCGATATCGTCGGCGGTCGCTCCGGCGCGTATGAAAAAGAGCTGCGTAAAGCGCGTGAAATTGCTTTTCAGGAGCTTGGTGAACAGGCAAAAGCGCTCGGTGCTGATGCGGTAGTCGGTATCGATATCGATTACGAAACTGTGGGCAAAGACGGTAGCATGCTGATGGTGAGCGTCAGCGGCACCGCGGTGAAAACTCGCCGATGAAGCGTCTGCTGTCTCTGCTGGCATTAACGCTGCTGCTGGTAGGATGTGCTGGCGAAAAAGGGATTGTCGACAAAGACGGGTATCAGTTAGATACCCGTCGTCAGGCGCAGGCTGCTTACCCGCGCATTAAAGTGCTGGTTATCCATTACACGGCCGATGATTTCGACTCTTCTCTGGCTACGCTGACCGATAAAAACGTCAGCTCGCACTATCTGATCCCGGCAGTGCCGCCGCTCTACCACGGCAAACCGCGTATCTGGCAACTGGTGCCGGAAAAAGATCTGGCCTGGCATGCGGGGATTAGCTTCTGGCGCGGCGCTACGCGAATTAACGATACCTCGATCGGCATTGAGCTGGAAAACCGTGGCTGGCAAAAATCGGCGGGCAGCAAGTATTTTGCGCCGTTTGAACCCGCGCAAATTCAGGCGTTAATCCCCTTGGCGAAAGATATTATTGCCCGCTATGACATAAAACCGCAGAACGTGGTGGCCCATGCGGATGTCGCACCGCAGCGCAAGGACGATCCAGGTCCACTGTTTCCATGGGAAGAACTGGCTGCGCAAGGAATTGGCGCGTGGCCGGATGCTCAGCGGGTGGCGTTTTATCTTGCCGGGCGAGCGCCCGATGCACCGGTAGAAACCTCATCATTGCTCGATCTGCTGTCGCGCTATGGTTATGAGGTAAAACCTGAAATGACGCCGCGTGAACAGCGGCGGGTGATTATGGCCTTCCAGATGCACTTCCGCCCGACGTTGTGGAACGGCGTGGCGGATGCAGAAACTCAGGCGATTGCCGAAGCGTTACTGGAGAAATACGGGCAGGGTTAACGCGGCAGCTTGCCGTGGTCACGCAGCCAGGCCGCGGTACGCTCAATCCCTTCATCCAGCGTCACAACGGGCTGATAACCTAATTCTTCCTGAGCGCGGGTGGTATCCAGCGTAAAGTCAAAATTCAGCTTCGAGACGCCGTAATGCGTAAGCTTTGGCTCTTTCGCGGATTTATTGCCTAGCCGCTCCATGCTGCGGGCAATCATGTCCAGCATCGGGTAGGGCACGGAGCGGATGCGGCAATCAATATTTAGCTCGTCGATAAGTTTCTGCACAATACTGCGCAGGGTGCGATGCTCGCCGTTGGTAATGTTGTACGCGCGACCCGACGGCAGATTATCGCAGGCTTGCTGACTTGCCAGCCACATCGCGTGCACCGCATTCTCGTAGTAGGTCATATCCACCAGCGCACTTCCGCCGTGCGGCAACAGGATGCTGCCGTAGTGGTACATCATATGGGCCAGGCGCGGGATAAAGACTTTATCGTGTGGTCCGAACAAGCTTTGCGGACGCAATACCGTAAAACGGGTCTGCGGGTTGGCCTGTGTCAGCAACGCAATCACATCTTCGCCAGCCGCTTTACTGCGGGCGAATTCATTGGCGAAGCGTTGGGGGCGGAAGTCCTCTTTGATATCGCGATGGTGGTGATAATCAAAATAGAGCGACGGTGATGAGATATGAATGAAGTTACGAACGCCCCAAGCCACGGCCCACTCGCCCAGACGGCGGGTTGCGCGAACGTTGGCCAGATCGAAAGCTTCCTGAGTTCCCCATGGTGAGGTAAAACTGGAGCAGTGCCACAGCGTATCGATACCGGCGAGCATCACTTTTGCCTGCGAAGAGACCAGCTCGGTCAAATCGGCATGCACAAACTCTGCGCCCATTTTCTCCAGCAGCTTGCCCATCGCTTCGTTGCGACCGGTAGCTCTGACGCTGACGCCTTTGCTGCATAAAAACTCAACCGCGTTTCGGCCTAAGCCGCTGGTGGCTCCGGTAACCAGTACCTTCATATCAATCCACTGTGTTTAAAAAACGTCGTGCGCATTCTTCCGTGAATTTCGTCTGTATGCAATGGGAAACATGAAAGAATACAGGCTCTTTTTATCATGAGTCTGTGATTTGTTCTGCAAGTTTAGCAATACGCTTCGCCATCCCTCTGAAAATGAACAGATGCGCCGGGATCATCAGCAGCCAATAGAAGAGGCCTGGCATGCCGTGCGGATGCCACCAGGCGCGGACATCAATGCGTCGGTGGTCGCCTTTATCTTCCAGCGTGAAGCTCAGTCGACCCAATCCTGGCGCTTTCATCCCAAACAGCAGCGTCAGCTGTTTTTCTGGCTCAACGATGATCACTTTCCAGCTATCAACGGTATCGCCAACCTGCAACAGAGAGTGTTGCGGTCTGCCTTTCGCCAGCTTATGGCCGACCAGCAGGTCCAACGCCGCGCGCGTTTTCCATAAAATATTGCCAAAGAAATAGCCTTCTTTGCCGCCGAGGCGATTCACCACTTGCCACAGCGCCTGCCGACTGGCGGAGGTTTCAACGCTAAAGCCAGCTTGTTTAGCGAAATAGCCATATTCGGGGCGCCAGCGGGCAAATGCCTGCGCGTCGTAACCCCAGTCGCTGGAATTGACCAGCTTTTCTTCTTCTTTCAACGTGCTGCGCACCGCGTCATCAAAGGCAATCAGCTTTTGCGGGATCAGGGTGCGTAATTCGGTGTCATCGGCCAGCAGGTCGTGTTTTAACCCCTGTATCAGCGCTTTTGCCGTGGTCGGCGGCACTGACGTTATGACGTTCAAAAACCAGACCGAAATCCAGCGGGTAGGAAAGGGGACAGGGATGAGCAGGCGATGTTTACCGCTGACCGCCATAAAATGCTCGAACTGCTCCTGATAGCTCAATACCTGCGGCCCGGCGGCTTCGAGTACGCGGTGTTGGCGTGTAGGATGATCCAACAACGCCACCAGGTAGTACATTAAATTCTCCAGCGCGATAGGTGTGGTACGCGAGCGCACCCAGCGCGGAGGGGTGAGTACCGGCAGGTTGTAGACCATGTCGCGCATCACTTCAAAGGCTGCAGAACCTGCCCCTACGATAATACCAGCGCGCAATTCGGTCATCGGCACGCCTGATTCGCGCAGGGTGTCCGCGGTTATCTGTCGCGCACGCAGATGATCGGATTGTTCATGCCGGGGAGCCTGTAATGAGCTCAGGAAAATAAGCTGTTTGACTGGCGTATCACGTAGCGCATCGCGCACGTTCATTGCTACCTGGCGCTCATGGGCGATAAAATCACCGCCTTCTCCCATGCCATGGACCAGGTAATAGACCGTATCAACGCCGGTCAGCAGCGGCGTTAGGTTATCTGGCCAATTCAAATCGACCTTATGGCAACTGACGTTGGCCAACTGCTGCTTTTCCAGCCGCTCGATGCGGCGTGCCGCAGCCAGCACCTGATGCCCTTGCTGACTGAGCGCCTGTACCAGATGCTGACCAATGTAGCCACTGGCGCCAAGAACCAAAATCCGTTGCGGCACGCCCATCTCCTTAGCGGGTTAAAAAAGCGCGCCAGTGGGCGACGACTTCAGCAAGCTGTTCACGCGATACGTCCAGATGCATCACCAGACGCACAATCGGCGAGGCGTTAATCAGCACGCCTTGCGCTTTCATGTACTCGCCCAGTGCCGCAGCGTGTTCTTCGCCAACGCGGACAAACAGCATGTTGGTGTCGTGGCGCATGACGTCCGCTCCTGCTTCGCGCAGTTGTTCCGCCATCCAGGCGGCGTTGTCATGGTCTTCTTGTAAACGCGACACGTTATTTTTCAGCGCATACAGTCCCGCCGCCGCCAGAATACCGGCCTGACGCATTCCGCCGCCGGTCATTTTACGCCAGCGAATGGCGCGCTTGATGTACTCGTGGCTGCCGACCAGCAGTGAGCCTACCGGCGTTCCTAAACCTTTGGAGAGACAAATGGTGAACGAATCGCAGTATTGCGTGACATCTTTTAACTCACAGCCATAGGCGACGATGGCGTTAAAAATACGCGCGCCGTCGACATGCAGCGCAAGATTGCGCTCACGGGTGAATTCCCAGGCCTCTTTCAGATACTCGCGTGGTAGCACTTTGCCGTTGTGGGTGTTTTCCAGGCTGAGCAAACGCGTGCGGGCAAAATGGATATCGTCCGCTTTGATTTTTGCCGCCACTTTGTCCAGCGGCAAAGAGCCATCCGGCATGGCGTCGATAGGTTGCGGTTGAATGCTGCCGAGCACCGCTGCGCCACCCGCTTCGTAGAGATAGTTATGTGCGCCCTGACCGGCGATATACTCTTCTCCGCGCTGACAATGGCTGAGGAGAGCCACCAGGTTCGCCTGAGTGCCTGTGGGTAAGAAAATTGCGGCTTCTTTGCCAGAAAGCTCGGCTGCGTATTGCTGGAGGGCATTAACGGTAGGGTCATCACCGTAGACGTCGTCCCCGACCGGGGCGGCCATCATCTCTTCGAGCATGGCGCGACTTGGCCGGGTGACGGTATCACTGCGTAAATCAATCACGGGCATTCCTTTTTAAGTGAGGTAATGCCCTCTGTTTTACCTGAGCCAGTTAGTTTTCGCCAGTTCGATCACTTCATCACCGCGCCCGCTGATGATTGCGCGCAGCATATACAGGCTAAAACCTTTAGCTTGTTCGAGTTTGATCTGCGGCGGGATCGCCAATTCTTCTTTCGCGACGACCACATCGACCAGCACCGGACCGTCAATCGACATCGCCCTTTGCAGCGCTTCATCAACCTCTGAGGATTTCTCCACGCGAATGCCCGTAATGCCGCAAGCCTCGGCAATCCGTGCGAAATTTGTATCGTGCAGTTCGGTGCCGTCGGTCAGATAACCGCCAGCTTTCATCTCCATCGCCACAAACCCCAACACGCTGTTGTTGAAGACAATAATCTTCACTGGCAGCTTCATTTGCACAACCGACAGAAAGTCGCCCATCAGCATGCTAAAACCGCCGTCACCGCACATTGCGACAACCTGACGTCCCGGTTCGGTCGCTTGCGCGCCGAGCGCCTGCGGCATGGCATTGGCCATCGACCCGTGGTTAAACGAACCGATCAGACGGCGTTTACCGTTCATTTTCAGATAACGTGCCGCCCACACCGTTGGCGTGCCAACGTCGCAGGTGAAGATGGCGTCGTCAGCGGCAAAATGGCTGATCTGCTGCGCCAGATACTGCGGATGAATGGCTTTATCGCTGGGTTTGGCTAAATCATCCAGCCCTTTACGCGCCTCACGATAGTGTTCCAGCGCTTTATCCAGGAACTGCCGATCGGTTTTTTCTTCCACCAGCGGCAGCAGGGTGCGGAGTGTGGATTTAATATCGCCTACCAGCGCCATATCAACTTTACTGTGCGCGCCAATGCTCGCCGGATTGATATCGATCTGAATAATCTTGGCGTCGGTGGGGTAGAACGGGCGATAGGGGAATTGGGTACCTAGCAGGATCAGCGTGTCGGCATTCATCATGGTATGGAAGCCGGATGAAAAGCCGATCAGCCCGGTCATGCCAACGTCGTAAGGGTTGTCGTACTCAACATGCTCTTTACCACGCAGGGCGTGCACAATCGGCGCTTTTATTTTAGCTGCAAACTCAACCAGTTCTTTATGCGCACCGGCGCAGCCACTGCCACACATCAGGGCGATATTACTGGAGTAGCGTAGCAGTTGCGCTAGTTTTCTGAGCTCTTCTTCTTCCGGAGTGACCACCGGGAGCGGCGCATGATACCAGTGAGTGCTGGCGCTTTCAGGTGCTGGCTTCAGCGCGACGTCGCCGGGTAATACCACCACGGAGACGCCGCGGTTGAGCACCGCTTTACGCATGGCAATTGCCAGCACCTGTGGGATCTGTTCAGGGCTGGAAACCAGCTCGCAATAGTGGCTACATTCGCGAAACAACTCTTGCGGGTGGGTCTCCTGAAAATAACCGCTGCCTATCTCACTGGATGGAATGTGTGCGGCAATTGCCAGTACCGGGACGTGGTTGCGGTGGCAATCAAACAGGCCGTTAATCAGGTGCAGGTTGCCTGGTCCACACGAGCCAGCGCAGACGGCCAGTTCTCCCGTCAACTGCGCTTCAGCGCCCGCGGCGAAGGCCGCAACCTCTTCATGACGGGTTGGCATCCAGTCAATCGTTCCCATACGATTCAGACTGTCACTAAGGCCATTTAGCGAGTCACCCGTCACACCCCAAATGCGTTTAACGCCAGCTTGTTCAAGTGTTTTAGCAATAAAAGCGGCAACCGTTTGTTTCATGGTTTTCCTTCTCCTTTAATGTGATACCGGTTACAAGTTTAGATGAAGATAATAGTTATGCTTATCATTACCTCTTATTTCCGGCAGGTTTCATTAAGCCTGTATTAAGCGTAGTTTGTTATTGGACATGGTGAAACAAGGAATAAATTCAAATGGTTATAAAACTATTAAATACAGTTAACCGGGTACTGACTCATGAAGATTTTGGCAAGTTTTTGTTACGTATTGCCGTGGGGGGATTAATGCTGTTTCATGGGCTGCATAAACTGTTCGCGGGTATTGATGGCATCGGTGGCATGCTGATAGCGAAAGGTTTCCCTGGCTTTATTGCGTATGGCGTTCTGCTGGGAGAGGTTGTGGCACCGTGTCTGATTATTCTTGGGATCCTGACGCGTCCGGCGGCGTTGGGGCTGGCGTTTACGATGGTGGTGGCATGGCTGATGGTCGGGATGGGTGAAACCTGGTCACTGGATAAAACCGGCGCATGGGCAATTGAAAGTCTGGTGTATTTCTTCATCGGCGCTCTGGCCGTGGCATTTTTGGGCGCGGGGCGATTCTCCGTTGCCGGAAACTCGGCCTGGCGATAGTTTGCCATCCGAGAATCAATACAGAGGCGGGAATGCGTTAACCTATCTCCGCCTCGCCATTAAATCTGGCCGCTAATCCATGTCGACACTGCTCCACAGTTTGTGCCGACGTCTCAGTGCACGTTGCGTCAATGCCTTTGCCATCGCGGCGCCTATTTCAGCGCTAACCACCAGCCCCTGAATAAAGGGACGGTCGTGCATCAACCACGGCAGTCCGCCAAAGGCGATGCGGTTGCGGGCGTTTTCCGGCGCTTGCAGCGTGTAATCTTCGCCGATATCCGGGATCTCATCGCCACAGGCCAGCAGTTGATCGCGTAGCGTTGGGAACGGAATATCTTTGCTCTGTAATGCCCGTTGCCCTCGGGCGTCAATGAATACATCAAATTCACTGCGCTGACCGTGGTGGTAAATGACCGTCATTTCCTGCTCATTTGTACGCTCATAATCTTTGCCGAGTGCGAGGATCTCAATCAGCCCGGCATCGTGCAGAGCCAGCAATCGGCGGATAGATTCAGACGGGATTGCCGCATAGTTATCAATAAAGACGCGCGCCAGTCCGTGCCTGAAACGTTTTTCGTCGCGAGCATCAAGATGAGGAACGATCTCTTCAATAACCTCATGGAGGCGCAATAAGGTATAGCGCCAGGCGACGGTATGTTGTTCCTGCTTGTTGCGTTCAACCTCCACCAGGTTACGCCTCGCCCAGTCAAAAGGGTCATGCTTGAGCCTGTCGGCAAAATAGACCTCGGGGAATGTGTCGGCGTTAAGCGTTGCAAGTGCAACCTGTTGGCACCACCCGGGGGCCGCGTCTTGCAGTTGTTGCACAATAAGCCGGAAGATGCGGTCCAGTAATCCGTTTTGGCCCTCGGCAATGGCGTTTTCAATCGCTTCTTGCGTCGCGATATTCAGCGGTTCATAGGGAAGAGGGCAGTAAAAATCCGCTTCAGGCAGCACACCGCTGCGCGACATCAGGGTCAGCTTCAGGTTTTGGCTGTCGGGTTTACGCGTGAACTGCAGTGAACGGTCGGTATTGGTGGTGAAGGTACCATGCTGATTGACCACGGCCATTGCCGCGTCGATAGCGCTTAGCGAGGTGCCCAGAATACCCACTCTGCAAGCGCTAATCTGCGCCTCCATCAGGCCGGTCCACGGACTGGGGAAAAACTTGCGTGCCTGAGCATCAGTTTCTGGCCACAGATGGCCGCTGGCGATAGCGGCGAAATCCACTTCGACGGGCTGTGACGCGTGATTGATCCACAGGGAGACCCCAGTCGGGTTTGCTTGCAGGTCGGTGACTTTACTTGATTCATATACGCGAATTGTGAACCCGGATCTTTGCGCTTTATCGACAATGGCTAAAAAACGATCGCGATAATAGTCGCCGAGGATCACGCGGGGCAAAAATTGCCGCTCATGCAACGATGTACGTTCAAGCCGAAACTGCGCCAGGTATTCATCGCTTTGATTCTGTAGCCACGTCAGATAACTGATATAAATCGGCGGGATCTCAATGCTGGCTATATTGGCCAGCATGTGGTCTGCGTTGTTGTCGCTGTTATAAGGCATGCCTACGCCAGCTTCCTCAGCTTGCTCATAAAGCTGTATCTCCAGCGGTTCACCGCGCTCAACGAGGGCATGAAACGTATAAATTCCGGTGGGACCTACGCCGACGATGGCCACTTTTTTCATGGGGATCCTTTGTAGAAAGTTCGACGCGGTAGTCGGGGTTTTGCTTAACCTGTGCCAGGTAAGTGTGGTCGATAATTCGCAGGAGGAGGACGGTATTTTGCCTGGGAGGGTGAAAAAATCGGAATTTTGCAGCGTCTGACAACATAAAAAAAGGCCACCCGATATAACCGGGTAGCCTTTTGTACATCAGATATCGGCCAATTACGCCAGCACTAAATCACCCTGCGGATGACAGGAGCAAGCCAGCACATAACCTTCAGCAATTTCTGCGTCGGTCAGCGTCATGGTGCTACTGACCGTGTAGTTACCGTCAACCACTTTGGTTTTGCAGCAGCCGCAAACGCCCGCACGGCATGCGGCGACAACCGGCACTTTATTGCTTTCCAGCGCTTCCAGCAGCGTACTGCCTACCGGCGCATAAAACTCTTTTGCCGGCTGCAGTTTGGTGAACTTCAGACCGCTGGTGGCGGCTTCAGCTACCGGGGTGAAGAACTGCTCTTTAAAGAAGCGTGTCACGCCCAGCGCGTTGACTTCTTTCTCGACCAGATCCATATACGGCGCCGGGCCGCAGGTCATCACGGTGCGCGAAGCCAGGTCCGGTACGCTTTGCAGCAGTTCGGTGGTCAGTCGGCCGGAAACAAAACTGTCAGTGGCATTGTTTTCAGCAACTAAGGTCACCGGATACTCGCGCCATTCGTCGGCAAAAATGACATCTTGTGGTGAACGGACGTTAAAGATCACCTGCACATCTGCCTGTGGGCGGTATTTTGCCAACCAGCGACGCATTGACATGATTGGCGTGACGCCACAGCCAGCGGCCAGCATCAGGAACCTGTCTTCCGCTTTATCTTCACAGGTGAATTCACCCATTGCATCGGACAGCCAGATATAGTCGCCGCGCTTCACGTCGCGGGTTAACCACTGTGAGCCTGCGCCATCGTCAATGCGGCGGATGGTCAGCGTGATGTATTCGCTAACGCCCGGCGTTGAAGAGAGGGTGTAAGCACGCAGCGTGTCCGCTGAATTACGTACGCTGACCAGTGCATACTGCCCGGCGCGGTACGGATAATAGTCGTGGCACAGCAACGAAATTGTCCATACATCCGGCGTTTCCTGATGGATGTGATGAACCTGCATCCGCCATGGGCACTGATGAGTTGGCATTGTCATTCTTTACTCCTTACGCGCTCAGCAGTTGCTTCATGTCTTCTTCAACGGTGGTCACGGAACGCAGACCGAACTTCTCGTTGAGAACTGCCAGCAGGTCCGGCGTGAAGAAGCCAGGCGCAGTCGGGCCAGTGACGATGTTTTTCACACCCAGAGACAGCAGGGTCAGCAGAATGACAATCGCTTTCTGTTCGAACCAGGAGAGCACCAGAGACAGCGGCAGATCGTTCACGCCACAGCCCAGTTTCTCAGCCAGGGTTACCGCCAGGATGATGGCAGAGTATGCATCGTTACACTGACCTGCATCGACCAGACGCGGCAGACCTTCGATATCGCCGAACTCCAGTTTGTTGAAACGGTATTTACCGCACGCCAGGGTCAGGATCAGGCAGTCGTCCGGCACGCTGGTGGCGAAGTCGGTGAAGTAGTTACGTTCGCCACGCGCGCCATCACAACCGCCAACCAGGAAGATGTGACGCAGTTTTTCGCGGCTTACCAGGTCGATCAGGGTATCAGCCGCGCCCAGCAGAGTCTGACGACCGAAACCAACGGTGATCAGGTGCGGAATTTCGCTGTACGGGAAGCCCGCCATCTGCTGAGCCTGAGCGATTACCGGAGCGAAGTTGTCGCCTTCGAGGTGGCTTACACCCGGCCAACCGACGATGCTACGAGTCCAGATACGGTCATCGTAGGCACCAACGGTTGGGTCGATGATGCAGTTAGAGGTCATTACGATTGGGCCCGGGAAGCGGGCAAATTCAACCTGCTGATTCTGCCAGCCGCTGCCGTAGTTACCGATCAGGTGTTTGAACTTACGCAGTTCCGGGTAGCCGTGCGCCGGCAGCATTTCACCGTGGGTATAGACGTTAACGCCGGTACCTTCGGTCTGCTCCAGCAGGTTGTACAGATCTTTCAGGTCGTGACCGGAGATCAGGATGCACTTACCTTCGGTTGCTTTGACGTTGACCTGAGTTGGCGTCGGGTGGCCGTATTTAGTGGTTTCGCCAGCATCCAGAATGCTCATCACTTTGAAGTTCATCTGGCCGATTTCCATTGAGCACTCCAGCAG